>JBGTDH010000650.1:0-4635 GCA_041748435.1 Pirellulales bacterium | reverse complement strand
CCGCCGCCGCCACCTGGCGCGAGCTGCAAGCGCGCTTCCAGCAAGCCGTCGAACAACTCGAGGAGCAGGACCGTGAGATCGTGCTGATGCGGCACTTCGAAGAGCTCTCGAATCAAGAAGTGGCCGAAGCCTTGGAACTCTCCGGCGCCGCCGCCAGCATGCGCTACCTCCGCGCCATGCGGAAACTGCGCTCGCTGCTCAAAGACCCGGATGCCAGCGCGGGGTAGTGGCGTCAGCGGTATCCCCAAGGCTTCTTGGGGCCGCAATACAATACAAACCGCGGATGATGCGGATGAAAGCGATGACGCGGATCAGAACAGGAATCATGATTGCGATGTATGCGGCAACGGCGTTCGATGCACGCTCCCGCCTGTCCCCTCGGTGGCCCTCCCTTGCCTTCGGATCAATACTCAAATGAACACGCTGATTATCGTGACGCTGTGGTTAACCACCCCCGTTTGCGCCGATCCGGCGGTTAACAATGCTTCGCCCGCGATTGTTTTGAATCTTCCCGGTGGCGGGACCGATCCTGCGCAGATCGATTATGCCGCCTTGCCGCAGCTTTCCGGCGCGCACGCGACCATCAGCCCGGCCGAAGCAACGCTCAAGTTCCAGCTTCACAACTACTTGATCCATCATGCCGGCCGCTTCTGGTGCATGTGGAGCCAAGGGCCGCCCGTGGAAGACGAGCCTTCGCAAGTCGTCCGCTATGCGACGAGCAACGACGGCCTGCGGTGGAGTCCCGCCAAATCCCTCACGCCGGCGCCGCGTGAAGGCTACGCCTACATCGCGCGCGGATTCTGGCTGCACGAGGGAGAGCTCCTGGCACTGGTCGCGCACTTCAAGGGCAAAGGCGCCTTCGGCGTCAACAAGGAGCTGCAACTGCAGGCACTGGCGTGGGACGAATCTTCCGGCCAATGGAAAGACAAGGGCCTGGTGTTCGAGAACGCCATCAATAACTTCCCGCCGCAGCAGCTCCCCGGCGGCGAGTGGATGATGACCCGCCGCGACAGCCGGTTCAACGTCTTCGTGCTGATCGGCGGCCGGCGCGCGTTCGACGATTGGCAATCCCATCCGGTCGTCGCGCGGCTCGCGGTGAAAGGCTTCAGCCCCGACGAGCCGATCTGGTGGGCCTTGCCCGACGAGCGACTGATCGCCTTGTACCGGGACAATGGCGGCTCCGGCCGCTTGTTCCGCTCGGAGTCGAACGATCGGGGCCGCACGTGGAGCACGCCCGCGCTCACGAATTTCCCCAACGCCTCCAGCAAGGTCTTTTCATTGCGCACGAGCAAGGGCGATCGCGTGCTGATCTCCAATGCCAACCCGGGAATAGGCCGCCGGCAGTTGCACGTCTCGCTGAGCAGCGACGGCCTGACCTTTACGCGGATGGGACAGCTCGCCATCCCATCCGACAAGCCCGCCACGCTCCAATACCCGCACGCCATCGAGCACGAAGGCCACTTGCTGATCGCCTACTCGCGGAACAAGGGAGCGATCGAGCTGCTCCAAGTGCCACTGACGGAGCTTGAGCGACTGCGATGAGCGCCGCCCAAGCGGACACATCAATGACCGAATCAAACGAATGCGACGCGCTTTCAGCAGGCCGTCGAGCAACTCGATTGCCCACTCATGGAAACCCGAACGCGTAAGCGAGGGTGCAGCGGGGCGGACGTTCCGTGATGGTTGGTCGTTCGAGCTTCTCCCTCGCTTACGCATTCGGGTTACTAGGGTCCGGTCGAACCGTAGGAGCACTAGCCGCCGGCCGCGCCTTGCGTGTTCACAAACAAGGAGAACATCGATGTGCTGCCGCACATGAACAGGCGGTTGCGCTTGGCGCCGCCGAAGCACAGGTTGGCGCACCGCTCGGGGAGATCAATCCGGCCGATCAACGTGCCTTTCGGATTGAACACCGAGACGCCGTCGAGCCCCGCCTCCCCCATGCCCCAGCCGACCCACAGATTTCCATCGACATCGACGCGCAGGCCGTCGGGCGTGCCCTTGGGCTCGGCGGTGATGAGCGTGCGGCTGCTGCCCAATTGCTTGCCGCCGCTGGCCACTTCGTACGCTCGAATCACCCGCGGCGAAACGCCGGCTTCCACCACATAAAGCGTCGACTCATCCGGCGAAAAAGCCAGCCCGTTGGGACGACTGACGTTGCCCGCCACGACCGCCAGTTGCTTGGATTGCGGGTCCCAGCGATAGACGTTCGTCGGCAGCTCGGCGGTCGCCACGTGCCCTTCGTAAAAGCCGAGGATGCCGAACGGGGGATCGGTAAACCAGATCGAGCCGTCGGACTTGCACACCACGTCGTTCGGCGAATTGAGCGGCTTCCCCTCGTAGCTCTCCGCGATGACCGTGATCGCGCCATCGTATTCGGTGCGCGTGACGCGCCGTGCATCGTGCTCGCACGTCAGCAACCGACCCTGGCGGTCGCGGGTGTTGCCATTCGAATTGTTGGAAGGTTTGCGGAACACGCTCACGCCCCCGGTTTCCTCGTCCCACTTCATCAAGCGGTTGTTCGGAATATCGCTCCAGAGCAGGTAACGTCCGTCGCCGAACCAGACCGGACCTTCGCTCCAGCGCAGCCCCGAGGCGATCTTCTCCACCTTGGCCAGCGGCAGGCGGTACTTGGTGAAGCTCGGATCGATAATTCTCACCAGCGGGTCGGGATAACGCCCGCTCGGCTGCCACTCCTCGGCATCGACGCGCGAGGTCAGCGCGAGGGCGGCGAGCCCACTGCCCGCGGCGAGAAAGCTTCTGCGATTCATCGTCACGTTCAACCCCCTTTGTCGCTGGGCCTGGTCTGAATCAGAAAATCAAACAGCTCGCCATACTGTTTGCCATCAAGCGTGATGTCCAGCGGGATCATTTGCACACCGGTCGGCGCCTGAGCGGAATCGGCGGAGAGCGTGACCTTGAACGTCTGGCGCGCCTTGGCATCGACACTGCCCTCCAGAATCGACGGCTCCGCCTTCACGCCCTGCGGGAGGCGCAGCCGGAGGTGATGCCGCTGCGGCTGATTCCGGAAGTTGCGCACGGTGATCGCCACGTCCTGGGCCCCTTGCCGCAGATCGACGCGGTAGGGGTAGGCCGAAACCCAGAAAGGATCGAACTGATACTCATAGTTCGGATCGGGCAGCAGCTCTTTGTAGCGCGTGATGATGCGCTTCGACCAGTCGTGGTAGCGATCCAGAAACTCCGCCGGATTGGCCATCAACACGTTGTGCGCGCCCATCACGATGTCGGGCTTCAGGTCTCGCAGATAGCGGCTGCCCAGCAGATAGCCCTCTTCAAAGAGGGCGCTGTTGCGCGCGACGACTGCCTCATGACCGTTCTGCGCGGGATCGGCGGGATCGCCAAACAGGTTGTCCCCCGTGAAGGCAATGCGTTTGCCATCCAGCTCCAACCACAAGCAATTGCCGAACTCCGTCTGCCCCGGCATCCAGTCGATGTGCAGTTTGAGGCCCTCCCAATCAACCACTTCGCCGTCGCGCAAGGGACGATCGACTTTCAATCCCGAGTATTCCGGATTGTAAGACGTGATCAACGCGCAGTAGTCGTAATGCAGGGGGTTCTCCACTTTGTCGACGATTGCGTCCAGCGTCCAGATCTTCACGCCGTAGCGCTTCTGGAGGACCGCCCCCAGCGTGAAGTGATCGCCGTGCATGTGATTGATCCACAACGCGTCGATCCCTTTCAGCCCCAGATGCGTCTGCATGTCCCGGATCAGGTCGTGCAACAACGTCTCGGGAAAAATGCCGCAGTCCAGCAGCAGCCCGCGGCCGCTGTCGGCAATGAGGATGGCAAAATTCTTTCCGGCCAGCATGTCGCTGAACTTGTACAGATGCGGCGTCACCTGCACGATCTGCGGGATGGCCGTGGGCCGCGTGTTGGGGTCCGCCTTCGTCCGCTGGGTCAGGTTCTTCACCGGATACCCGCGGATGTAGTCAGGACGGAATGCCTCCAGCTTGCGGTGGTAACTGGCCAACTGTTCGTTGGCCTGGTGGATCGCCGGTCCCTGGGACGGGAAGGCGCAGGAGAGGTTCAACTCGCCCAGTCGCTGCACCGATTGGGAAAGGGCATCGAGTCCTTTGGCAAACCCGTAATCCCATTCGGTGTCGAACCAGTTGCACATCCGCGCGCCATCGTGCATGACGCCGCCGGTGAAGGCGCAGGCCTGGCCCTCTTTGCGGAGCACGTAACTCATGCCGCCGGGAGAATGCCCGGGTGTGCTCACGCAGCGGATCTCGTGCCCACGCCAAGTGAAGGTTTCCCCATCGGCCAGCAGTCGGTCCAGCTTGATGGCCGCCGGCGGCGGCCGGACGTAGCTGGCGCCATGAACGGTATGCGCGTCCCCGAGCGTTGGGCGCCATTTGCGGAACTCCAGCGGCGTTTCGAGCAGCGCTTGCTCTTCCTTGGGCGCCGCGATCTTTGTCTGGGCGCGGTCGACTCGCCCGATTCCCTGACATTGTTCGCGATGATGATCCGTAAACACGATCCACTCGACGCGCGTCACGCCGATCTCCCGTAAGCGTTCCAGCACGCTGCCATCGCCCAGGTTAAACAGAATCGCAGCTTCCCCTTCGCGAAGAACATAAACGTTGCAGGTGTCCTGATGCACCAGCACATGGGGCC
>JBGTDH010000649.1:0-2310 GCA_041748435.1 Pirellulales bacterium | reverse complement strand
CACCTTCATCAGCGTGGCCAGGCCCAGCGTGGGCGTCTCCTTCAGGCTCTTCAGCCCATGCCGCACCAGCAGCCGATTCTCATCGACCAGCGGCACCACGTCGGCCACGGTTCCCAGGGCCGCCAGCGCCACGGCCTGCAGCAGAAAATCTTTCATGTGCGGGCTGACTCGCTTGGCCTGACTGGCCCGCTGACACAAGGCCCAGGCCAGCTTGAACGCCACGCCCGCGCCGCTGAGCCCACTGAACGGATAGCCGTGCCCCGGCAACCGCGGATGCACGATCGCGGCCGCGGCCGGCAGTGTGGCGGCAAACTCGTGATGATCGGTAATGATCAGCTCCAGCCCCAACTCGCGGGCATGCTCCGCCTCGCGCACGCTGGCGATCCCGCAATCGACCGTGACCACCACCTGCGTGCCCTGCGCGGCAAGCGAAGCCAACGCCTCGCAATTGAGTCCGTAACCCTCCTCCAGGCGATGCGGAACGTAATAGCCCACGTCCGCCCCGAGGAGCTTGAGGCATTGCCACAACAGGCTTGTGCCGGTCACGCCATCGACATCGTAATCGCCGTAGATGGTAATGCGACGCCGCTCGGCGGCCGCCGCGTGCAACCGTTCCGCCGCCGCCGTGACTCCGGGCAACTCCTGCGGATCTCGCAGCCCGGAGAGTTTGCAATCCAGAAACTCGCGGGCCAGATCCGGCTGATGAATACCGCGGCAGATCAGCAACTGCGCCACCACGGCCGGAACGCCCGCCGCCCGCGCCAGATCGTCGATGCGTTGCGGGTCGTGACTATGAATGCGCCAGCGCTTGGCCATATCTTCCTGACTCGCCGAAGCGGAAAGAATGTCTCCTGTTGCCCGCATTGAACCAGAAGGCGTCGAAGCAATCAAGGAGTTTGGCCTACTGCACTTACCCGCCATAGGCACTGTAGCGGCGGAGGCCGCGCTGGAAGGCCACACGGCAGGTGATGGCGAAGAAGACGACCCAGGCGAACTGAAAGAGTAGCCCGCGGACGAGTTCGGCCCCGGTGATCTTTTCCAGGAACACGGCCGCGGGGTAGTAGGCCAGATACTTCAGCGGCAAGAATTCCACGATCTGCCCCCAGATGCCGGGCAGCATATCCAAGGGAAACATGTGTCCGGAGCAGAAGAAGCTGAACAGCATGTAGACGAATAGCAGCGAGCCGACTTCCAGGAACCAGAAGCCGATCATGCCGATCGTGGCTTCCAGGAAGAAACCCAACAGGAACGACATCACCAGGCTGGCGGCAAAGGCGGCCAACGTGGTGGCGCTGGGCCAGCCGGGGAAATAATCGCGGCAAATCCAGAACACCACGGCAAACGGAATCGTGGCCACGGTGTAATAGACCAGCTTGTGGGCCACGCGCTGCGAGAAGAGAAAGCCAATCATATCGATCGGCTGGATCAGGAACTTCTTGATCTCTCCTTTGCGAATCTGCCCGGCGATGCCCGAGGCCAGCCCCGGCATGCTGGAGAAGGCGCGGCTGACCATCGTCAGCAGGTAGTACGCGACGAAGTCTCCCTGGGAGTAGCCGGCGATCTGCTCCTGGCTGATGGCCGCGAAGATGGCGCTCCACAGAAAGATTTGCGTCACGATCGGCAGGAATCGCATGAACGTGCCGAGCATGAAATCGCCGCGATACACCAGCCGCTCCGCCAGGCAGATACGAAGAATGGTGTACCACATGCTGGCCAGCGAGGGTCTACCGGCAGGCAGTGTGTCGATGCTCATCGATTGCGATCCCCTGCGGTTCCTGGAGCCTGCACCAATATAAGCCAGTCGGAACTTTTCCGCATTCCGGCATCAACTGGCACGCAAAGGGAACGGGATTTGTATTCGACAGGTGCCATGGAAGATGTTGTTCTTCGTACCGACTTATCGCGTACCCGCGAGGTCGAAAAATATGATCGGAAACTGGTTGACAATGGCCAGAGAGAATCTTAGTCTGTGGGGGCAAGGAGCGTTCAACATGGATCGGCCACGCTATCAACAACTCGCCCGACAAAGCCTGGCGGCATTGGTTTGGGCGTTTTTATTGCGCTGCCGGCATGGGGACGACCTCAATCGGGCCGAGGAGAGCGAGATTGGCAGTCGTGAGATTGGCAGTCGTGAGATTGGCAGACGTGTGCGTCCTATCGTTTCCATGTTCGTGCTAGGGGGTGTTTTATGAACCGAGTTCTGTTGTTGGGTGTGGCCGTCTTCCTGGCGGTCGTGGGCATTGCGTTGCTGGGCGCCGGGACCGATACGGCCCTGGCGGGCCACGGTTGCTGTGGCTGCTGCGGAGGCTG
>JBGTDH010000648.1:0-4354 GCA_041748435.1 Pirellulales bacterium | reverse complement strand
CGACCTGCACCGAACGGCGTCCGGAGGGTTCTTTCTTCACGCTCATGACGGCTCCTTGGGATCGGATTTCTGCGGAAGGGGGTGCGCCACGACCACCACGCGATGCGCGCGGCCGCCGGGGGCGGATTCATCGTGATACTTCGAAACGAGTTTCGCGATGGCCTCGGTGAGTTCGCTCGTGAAGGCGGCCCGCTCAGTCGCCGACCGGAAGCGGACCTCGGTATCCACCGCCAGGGTCGCCAGTCGTTTGCCCGTCTCGTTCGCACGACGAAACAGGTCGCCCACCTCGCGCACGACCCGTGCGCCCAGGGCGATGAGATAGCTCGCGGACAGCCGATCGATTTCCCGATTCGGATTCGCGGCGACCGGGCAGAGAGCGCTCGACGAAACGACGTAGGAAGCGGCCGTCGCCACGAGCAGCCGTTCCGTCAGCCCGCCCCACTTGCGTTCCTGGTCCAGGCGCACCAGCCCATGCGCCTCCAGCGCGTTCAGGTGGTAGTTGACCTTCTGCCGGGCCAAACCGACCCGCGTGGCCAACGTCGCCGCCGAGGCGGGCACGGCCAGCTCGGAAAGGAGTCGACTCCGCGTCGGCTCCAAGGCCACCGTCGCCGCCGCCGGATCATCGATGACTTGGATGTCGAGCATGAGCAGATGGTAGTAGTATTGACAACTATTATTGTCAATACGGATCAAGGCTTTTCCGCCGAATTCGCGGAGTCGAGGGCGCGCCGCGGAATGACGGAATGGTCATTTTCCACGCCCCTCGGCTGTCGGCCGTCCGTCGGAAAATTCGGCCGTTTCCTCCCAAACGGCAAGCTAGATTTGGTTTGGACCGCGCGCTGTGGTGCGCGCAGGGGCAAGCGATGGGATGGGATTATGCTTGATTTGCTCAATACGCGGCGCTGGGGGCCGATTGGCTTGGACCTGGGAAGCCGCAGCGTGAAACTCGTGCAGTTCAATCTGGAATGCACCAAGCTCGTGGCGGCAGTGCGCAAAGAGGTGCCCGTGGGTCGCAAAATGACGGCCGAGGAGCATGATGCGATCATGGTGGAAGCCGTGCGCCAGGCTCGCGAGGGACAGGAGTTTCGCGGCCGCGATGTCGTGCTCTCCCTCGGCGCCCGCGAGCTGTTTGTACAGAACATTCGCGTGCCCAAGCAGAGCGGAGATGCGTTGAAGAAGACGGTGATACAAGAAGTTTCCAGTCGCATTCCGTTCGCCGCTGCCGAGGCGGAGATTCGATACCTGGAAGCGGAAGATGTGCGGCAGGGAGATACGGTCAAACGCGAGATCGTGGTGCTGGCCTGCCATAAGCCCGTGCTGGAGCGGGCCCTGGGCATTGTCGAGCGCGCCGGGTTGCGGCCCGTGGCAGTTGATGTGGAGCCGGTGGCTCTGGTGCGTTGTTATGCCCGCCAGTTCCGCCGCGAGGACGACAAGCAGCAACGCTCGGTCTACGTGCATGTTGGCGCGACGAACACGGCGGTGGTGATAGCCCGCGGAGACGATGCCCTGTTCGTCAAGTACATCGACGTGGGCGGTCGTCATCTGGACGAGGCGGTGGCCAGTCACTTGAAAATGAACGGCCCGGAAGCGGCGGCATTGCGGCGTCACAACGGGGACCGTCGCAGCGATCAGCAGGACTCCGAAGTGGCGCGCAGCGTGTCGGAGGCGGTGCGTGCCGTGATCGAACGGCTGGCGCAAGAGTTGTCCCTGTGCATTCGCTATTACAGTGTCACGTTTCGAGGCCAACCGCTGGCCCGGCTGGTGCTCAGCGGCGGGGAAGCTTCGCCCACGCTGAGCGAATGGCTGCAGCCGCGCATCGATCTGGCCTGCGAGTTGGGAGAGCCGCTCCGCAGTTTCGAGCCGCAAGCCGCGCTGGGGCGGAAGAGCCAATGGGACGTGGCAGCGGGATTGGCGTTGAGACAAGTGGCGTAGGAAGTCCGTGGTCAGTAGTTAGTGGTCAGTAGCAAACAACCACCAACCACTGACTACTAACGACTGACATGACATGCAAGACATTGATTTCTTACCGCAGCGGTATCGAGATGCCCACGCTCAGCGCACGCGCAAGGTGTGGGGCTTGGTGGTAGTGCTGTTGTATGCGGGGTTGCTTTGCACCAGTGGCTACTTGCAACGATCGGGGCAGAGCCGGCTGAAGCGGGATCTGGCGGCGGCGAACGAGCAGCGGACGATGGTTACGGCCCAGGCCGCGCGGTTGTCGGCCGTGCAAACGGAGTTGAAACAGGCCGAAGCGAGGGCCAATCTGATCGTCTATTTGCGGCATCCCTGGCCGCGCACACAGATTGTGGCCGCGGTGGTAGCGCCAATTTCACCGGGACTGTCTTTGGACGAGCTGCGAGTTCAGCGATCGGAGATCACGCAGGTCGTGCGGCAGCGAACCGCGCCGGTGGCAACGTCGGAGACCAAGCCGGATAGCCGCTGCCCGGCAGAGCGAGACTTGGAACAACTGCGGGACACATGCGACGGCAACTCCGTGACGGTCACGCTTAAAGGTACGGCCGACGAGGTATCGCTGGTTCACATGTATCTGGGTCGCATCGGTAAGGACCCGCTCTTCTCTTGCGTCGATCTGATGAACATCGATGGACAGGATGCGCAGCGGCAGGGGACTACCGGCTGTCGCTTCACGGCCCGCCTGGTGGTGCGGCCCGGCTATGGTCAGCCGCAGGGTCCAACACCAGCAGCAGTGGCGGCCGTGGAACGCACGCCGGAGGTCGAACCATGAGCGTGGGAAACAAACTTCGCGGCAACTGGTTCGTAACGGTTCCGCTCGTCGGTCTAACCGTGGGATATGTCTGCCTGTGGGACATGCCGGCGCGGCGGGGGGCAAAGGAACTGCAAATGGAGTTGCAAACCAGTCAAGCGCAAGTGGCACAGGGCCCCATGATCATGGCCCAGATTGCGGCCGCGAAATCGCAACTGGTGGAGACCAACGCGTTCGTCGAAGCGTGGCGAGAGAACGCGCCGCGCGGCGCCGGCTCGGCCGTGTTGTTAGGAGAGGTCAGCAGATTGGCTCGCGATGCTGGCGTGCGCACCACGCGTCTGGAACCCGCCACTGCCGCGGAACACGAAGAGCTGCGGACGCTAGCACTGACACTGGTCTGCCAGGGGTCGTTCGATCAGATGTTCGCGCTGGTGCGCAGCATCGAAGGGTTGCCGCAATCGGTGTGGATCGACGATCTGCGAATCGAGCGAAAGGTGGGGGACGGGGAAGATTTGCAATGCGAGATAAAGTTGGCGGTATTTGCCGGTAAGTCGGAGATTTCTGATTAGGGAAACTGTCCGGCTGTCCGATATTACAAGGCGTTGCCATGAGTCTGGCAAAAGTTCAGAAGCAATTGGTTCGAGACCTGAAGCGCAGTCCTGCGAAGGCCGGGGCGTTGGGCCTGCTGTGCGTCGTCGCGCTGTGGTTCTGGGCGCCGCTGGTTTCCGGATGGTTCGGCAAGCCGCGTCCGAAATCGAGCAAAACGCCGGCGCAAGCAGCGACTGCGGCGGAGGTGGAGCCATCCGATGTAACGCCCGCCAGCCCGCCGGTAGCAGCAGCCGTACAAGTTCCGTGGCGAAAGATTGTGGGATGGCGGGAGCAAGATCAACGGACGCAATCGGCCCTGTTGACAGCAACGGAATCACCGCCGTTTGTGCAAAAGCGGAAGGATCTGATCGATCCCGGCGAAATCAAAATCAAAGACATCACGAGCAAGAATGAGAACCCGCTCGATCTGACTCAGCTTGGGCTGAAACTGACGAGCACGATGTTGGGTCCGAAGCGGCGCGTGGCCGTGATTAATGGTCGGCCCTACGCGGAGGGAGATGAGCTGGAGATTGGCGATGCCTTGGTGTTCCTCGTAGCCCGCGTGTCCGATCGGGGCGTGGTGCTCCAGCGGAACGGCCGCCAATTCGAGTTGATAATCGAAGGAAAGAAGAAACGGAGCTGACTTCAAGCTCCCTTCGTCGGCCACGGAAGTGCCATGAACGGTCTGAAACGTTGGACGCTGCCGTTTGTCTCCATCACGCTGGGCGCCACGATCGCCACCGGCGTGGTTGTACTCTCTGCGCCGCTGGCGCAAGTGCAGGAAGCCCCGGCGACATTGGAAGCCGTGCTCGTTGAGATGCCGTCGACGCCGGAGCTCGTCACGGATGAGCCGGCGCCGCCGCTGACGCGACAAGCAGCGCCCGAGCCGGAGCCGATCGCCTCGCAAGTAATTGCCGAGCCGTCTGCACCTGCGGCGCCGGTTACTGCGCCCCCCGAGATTCCGAAGGAATTTCAGCCGCTGCTGGGACCCGTGATCGATCAGGCGTTAACGGCGCCTGCTTTGGCGCCCGTTGCCGCGCCGAC
>JBGTDH010000647.1:0-8060 GCA_041748435.1 Pirellulales bacterium | reverse complement strand
CGAGGAAGTGCTCGATGACGCGATGGGCAAGCGTGCCAGCCGACTTGGGACAGTGCCGTTGGAAATCGGGGCGGAATCCACAAAGTCGAACTTCCGTCGACGCACCCTCTTCGGACGTATCCACAATACGGGAATGGGGTGGATCAATTCCCTTGGTTTTAAGGCAGAACGCGAATTCTCGCTGCTTGAAGGAGCCATTTGACCGAAAGATACTCGTGACTTCGGCACGGTCGAACGCTTTCAGCCACAGGAATCGCCCGACGCCTTTGCCGCCTCGTGCAACTTTGACCGTCGTGTCTGACGTGTCAAACGCTCGGAAGTTCTGATCAGTGAAGCCTACACAATTGTCCCGAACGGTGAATCCGCCCACCGGAAAGTCCCTGGCCTCCAACTCAACAAGCGTCTGCTGCAAAGTGTCTCTATTAATGGACACATCGATCTGGCCATCCTTTCGCTTGGATTCTTCGATGGCGTGGACCGAATTCATGATGGCCTCGAACAACGGTTGCAGGCACCGCCTATGCCCCAGCTTGATGTTGGACACGCGTCCTGGCACATCGACTTCCATTGATCACCCCTCCTTCGACACGCCCGATCCTAACAACCCCGCATGCCCATCCCGCTCGTTGCGATGGCACTCTGATTCGCGCCCGGCACTTTCGTCCCGGTTCAATGCACCGAGGGGCTGCGTATTGCGCCCGCGATCAAGTGCCTGGAGCAAGGCTTGCAGCCGGGCTGTCGATTCGGCTTCGTGCGAGGGGCCGGCCTCGTCTTTCAGCGTGAGTGTTACCCTGACTTCGGCGCCGAGGTTGAATGGTACCCCCGCAATACGAACTTCACCCGCCGCCTCTACTGTGGCAGACGTTTCGTAGGTGTTCATGATGCTGTCGTTCGATTCGAGATACGTTGGTCACCCAATCTATCTTACCCTCGCTTGGGCCGCGGGACTCTGGCGCCGGCGCCTTTGCCGCGGCGGCGGCTGGTTTTGGTCGAGGCGTGATCGACTTCGTCGACCGTTTTTCCCATCGAGCCGCGCATCTTCTCGATGCGATCCCGCAATTGCGCGGCGCGTTCGAACTCCAGCGCGTCGGCGGCGGCCAGCATCTCGGCCTCCAGCTCGGTGAGATACTCCTCGGTGATGTAGGCCGTCTCGTCGGTGCGACCCACGGCGGCATTGGCTTGGACGTGCGCCGCCGCCACCGATTCGATGCCCGCCTTAATGCTCTTCTTGATCGTCTCGGGCGTGATGCCGTGTTCCGCGTTATAGGCTCGTTGCAGCTCGCGGCGCCGCTCGGTTTCTTCAATGGCCCGCTGCATCGAGTCGGTCACGCGGTCGCCATATAGAATCACCTTGGCGTTTACGTTACGGGCGGCCCGGCCGATGGTCTGCATCAGCGAAGTCTCGCTTCGCAGAAAGCCTTCTTTGTCGGCATCCAGGATAGCCACCATCGAGACTTCGGGCAGATCGAGTCCCTCGCGCAGCAGGTTCACGCCTACCAGGGCGTCGAAGTGGCCAGCCCGCAGATCGCGCAGCAGCTCTACGCGTTCGAAGGCATCCAGTTCGCTGTGCAACCATTTGCACTTCACGCCTTGCTCGGCCAGATAATACGACAGGTCTTCGGCCAGCCGCTTGGTAAGCGTGGTCACCAGCACGCGCTCTCCCACCGCGGCCCGCTGGCGAATCTGCTCCAGCAAGTGAGGCACTTGCCCACGGGCTGGGCAAACCTCGAGGACGGGATCGAGCAACCCGGTGGGGCGAATCACCTGCTCCACCACTTCGCCGCCGGTCTGCTCCAGCTCGTACGGCCCCGGCGTGGCGGAGACGTACACCACCTGCTTGATCTTCTGCTGCCATTCGTCGAACTTCAGCGGCCGGTTATCGAGCGCGCTGGGCAGACGGAAGCCGTGCTCCACCAGCGTCGATTTGCGGCTGAAATCGCCGGCGTACATCCCCCGCACCTGCGGCACGGTGACGTGCGACTCATCCACCACGAACAGGAAGTCTTCGGGAAAATAATCGAACAGCGTATCGGGCGTGGCCCCTGGCGGACGGCCACTCAACGGACGGCTGTAGTTCTCGATCCCCGGACAGTAGCCCACCTCCAGCAGCATCTCGATATCGAACCGGGTGCGGGCATTCAGCCGCTGCGCCTCCAGTAGCTTGCCGGAGCTCCGCATGATTTCCAGTCGCTCTTCCAGCTCCTGCTTGATGGCATCGACCGCGCCGGCCAGCCGTTCCTCGGGCATCACGAAGTGCTTGGCCGGATAGATGAAGATCTCCTGCTGGGCGGAGATCACCTCGCCGCTGGTCGGGTTGATGATCGCCATCCGCTCCAGCTCATCGCCCCAGAACTCCAGCCGCAGGGCGTACTCCTCGTAGCTGGGCCACAGCTCCACGCAATCGCCCCGCACGCGGAACTTGCCGCGGGCAAACTCGATGTCGTTGCGCTGATACTGCACGTCGACCAGCTTGAGCAGCAGCTCGTCGCGATCGATCGACTGTCCCACGCGCAGGTTCACCATCATGGCCTTGTAATCGGTGGGCGACCCCAAGCCGTAGATGCAAGAAACGCTGGCCACCACCACGACATCGGGCCGGCTCATGAGGGCACTCGTAGCCGCCAGCCGCAGCCGGTCGATCTCCTGATTGATCGAGGCGTCTTTTTCGATGTAGATGTCCCGCTGCGGGATGTAGGCTTCGGGCTGATAGTAATCGTAGTAGCTGACAAAGTAATGCACCGCGTTGTGCGGAAAGAAATCCTTGAATTCGCTGTAGAGCTGCGCCGCCAGCGTCTTGTTGTGCGACAGCACCAGCGTAGGCCTGCCGATGGCCTGAATGACATTGGCCATGGTGAACGTCTTGCCCGAGCCGGTCACGCCCATCAGCACCTGGCTCTTGCGTCCGCTCTCCAGACCGCTTATCAGCGACGCAATCGCCTGCGGCTGATCCCCGGCCGGCTGAAACGGACTTACCAGTTCAAATCGCATGTCGCGTTGAGTTCCCTACGGAAGGGCAAGTGGGCTGCATCATTGTATGCCGCTGACCGCCCTTGCCGACAGGTCCCCGTGTGACCCGCCTCGCGTCACGGGCTGGTGCCTGCGACTCAATCTGACGGCGGGCCGCGGTGAACAATCCCGTTCGTAACAGGAATAACGTGCATGCAGGATGTACGGCGGACATGTCGAGGGCACATCCCGGTGGGGAGCGGCAGACGATAACGATCGATGATGTGTCCCCGCGCCACTTGCGAGTGATTCCCAATGTCTTTGTTGGGTAGAAACACCCTGTTCGGCACTGCGGTGATGGCGGCTTTTGGCCTGCCCTACGCGATGTCCGATCGTCCGGAGTCGGCGACATCCTCGGGCGGAACTGCCATCGCCGAGGCACTAACCAAGGCGCCTGCGGAGACAGTGCAGAAGCTGGCTCGCGATTATCCCGCCTTACGGCCCGATGCCGCGGCCCCGTGGGAAGGCCCCGCCGTGGTCGATCTGGCGGAGGTCGTGCGATTCGATGTGTCCCCCTCGTGGGTCATTCAGCGTTGGCCGCGCGTGATGAACAACCGGCATGGGTCGGAGAATCTGCAAGCCTATCGCGTGCCGTTGGTCACCGGTCCCAAGGCCGCCGATCTGGCGGGCTCGCTGACCTACTACTTCGACGAATCGCCCACGCTCCAGGGCATCCAGTTTGTGGGCACCACGGGGGACACCGCGCCCTTGGAGAAGTTTCTCACGCAGCAGCACGGCCTGAAGCGACAGAAATCGAGCGATCCGGGGCAGGTGGTGTACGAGCAGCAGCGCGATGGAAAGGCGGTGAGCCAACTGCTGGTGAAGAATTTTCCGGTGATCGACGCTTCGCTGCCGCAAACGCGTTACCGCGTGGAGTTTGTGCTTCAGCGTCCGTCGGACCACAAGACACTCTCCGAAGCCACGGGGCACCGTTTTGATGGTCATCGCTGGCCTTGATTGCCCTCGGCAGGCTTGCCTTCCGCCGCTGCCGGCCTAACGATAGACAAGTGGCCGCGGTACTTCGCCTCTCAAAATCGAACTTTGCCATCCATGTCCTCGGTCGCCGATGCCTTCGCCGCCGCACTCAAGCATCATCAGGCGGGGCAACTCGCTCAGGCGGAGAAAATCTATCGACAGATTCTGCAGGTGCAGCCGCGCCACGCCGATGCGTTGCACTTCCTGGGCGTCGTTTACTTGCAAGCGGGCCACCCCCAGCAGGCAATCGAGCACATTGCGCAGGCGATTGGGCTCGATACCAACAACGTCGGCTACTTGAGCAACCTAGGGGCAGCGTTCGGCGCGGCGAATCGTCTGGACGACGCGGTTGCCACGTATCGCCGCTTGCTGGCCCTGCAGCCCAACTACGCCGAGGGGCATTACAACCTGGGCGTGGCGTTGGGCAAGCAGGAGAAGCACGCCGAGACGCTGGCCGCCTATCAGCGGGCTGTGCAGATTCAGCCCAACTATCCGGTGGCCTGGTACAACCTGGGAAACACGTTCAAGCAGTTGCAGCGATTGGACGAAGCGGTGGCCGCGTACCAGCAGGCAGTGCAGACGCGTCCCAACTATTCCGCGGCGCTGAACAACCTGGGCATTGTCTACAAGCTGCAAGGCAAGCTGGATCAGGCGGTCGAGAGTTGCCGGCGGGCTCTGGCGGTGAAGCCTGATTACGCCGAAGCGCACTACAACCTGGGCGTGGCACTGCAAGCGCAAGAGAAGTCCGACGAAGCGGTCGCCTGTTATTTGCAGGCCCTGCGGTTCAAGTCCGACTTCGTGACGGCGTACAACAACCTGGGCGTGGTGTACCAGGAGTTGGGCCGGCTGGACGATGCTGCCGCGGCCTACGAACGGGCGATGGAGATTCAGCCAACCTACGTGGAGGCGTACAACAACCTGGGCAACGTGTTCAAGGAGAAGAAGCAGTTCGATGCGGCGGTGGGCTGCTTTCGCCAGGCGCTGGGTTACAAGCCGGAGTTCATCGAGGCGCACAACAACCTGGGAGTAGTGCTGCAAGAACTCAAGCAGTTGGACGAAGCAGAGGCGTGCTATCGGCGAGCCTTAGCTATCGAGCCGCGGCACGTGCAGGCCCTCACGAATCTCGGCAACGTGCTGGGGGAGCAGGAGCATTTCGAAGCGGCCATCGCCGCGTATCGGCAAGCCATTGCCATCAAGGAAGACCCCGAGGCCTACTTCAACCTGGGTGTGGTCTTCAACAAACAGGGCGATCTCGATGGCGCGCTGGCCAACTATCACCGCGCCCTGGAGCTGCGCCCCAATTACGCGGAGGCGTTTTATAACATCGGTGTGGCGCTGCAAGAGCGGGGACGTTTGGAAGAGGCGGCGGCGCAATACAGCAGGGCCGTCGAGTTGAAGCCCGACTACGGCGAGGCGCATTACAACGGCTCGTTGGTGTGGCTCATTCAAGGCGATTTCGAGCGCGGCTGGCAGGGTTACGAATGGCGTTGGAAATGCAAGGAGTGCCCGCCGCGTGTGTTTCCGCAGCCGCGCTGGGACGGCAACGACCTGGCGGGCCGCACGATCTTCCTCCACGCCGAGCAAGGCTTGGGCGATACGTTGCAGTTCGTGCGGTACGCCAAACTGGTGCAGCAGCGCGGCGGACGCGTCGTGTTGGAATGTCAGAAGCCGCTGGTGAAGCTTCTGGCCCGCACGCCGGGGTTCGACGAGCTTCTGCCGGGCGGAACTTCGCCCCCGCCGTTCGATGTTTATGCACCCCTGTTGGGCTTGCCTCTGATTCTGGGAACGACGCTGGAGAATGTGCCCGCGGAGACGCCTTACGTGTTCGCGGAAGAATCGCTGATTGCCGAGTGGCGCCAGCGGCTGAAGGCGATTGCTCCCGATGCCCGGCTGAAGATCGGCATCAACTGGCAGGGCAACGCCAAATATCAACGGGATCGCTACCGATCGATGGCCTTGGAGAATTTCGAGCCCTTGGCCCACGTGCCGGGCGTGGCGCTGGTGAGCCTGCAGAAGGGCGACGCCACGGAGCAGATTGCACAAGTTGCGGATCGGTTCCGCGTCTGGCAACTGGGCGAGGACGTGGACGAGGCCCATGGCGCGTTCATGGATACCGCCGCTGTGATGAAGAACCTCGATCTGATCATTACGTCAGATACGTCGGTTGCTCATCTGGCGGGAGCGCTAGGCGTGAAGACCTGGATGGCCATGCCCCTCTCCCCCGATTGGCGATGGCTGCTGGAGCGAGAAGACAGCCCCTGGTATCCCAGCATGCGGCTGTTCCGTCAGCGCGAGCTGGGGAATTGGCAGGACGTCTTCACGCGGATGGCCGAAGCGTTGGCGCATCTTGCCGAGCAAGGAAGCGTATGAGCGCGGCCGGCACGCACCACCTGCTCACGCTGCCGGATCTGGGGGCCGGCCCCTTCCCAGTTACCGCCAGCGTGTGGCTGGTCGAGATCGGCGAAGAGGTGTCGCAGGGCGATCGCGTGTTGGAAGTTTGCTTCGGTGCCGCCAGTGTTGATCTGCCCGCCCCGGCCGATGGCGTGCTGATGGAAACGCTCGTGGCGGAGGATGATGTGCTCACCGTCGGTCAGACGCTGGGCGTCATCGCCTCAAGCGGGGAAAACGAGTAAAATAGTGGATCTATGAGCGAGTTCGTTCCACGCCAGCCGCGCACACTCACGCCCGAGCAAGCGGCGTTCTTCACGCCGGAGCATCTGGAGCGGCGTCGCCAGGCGATGGCCAAGCTGGACGGCTACGCCGGCATGGACGACTTGGATCCTAAGGGTCCCTCCGGCCATGCCTATGGCGTGGGAAAGAGCACCTGGCTCACGACCACCTATCGGCAAACCCATCGTCCGCAGGCCATGAACATTACCCCGCAGGCTGTGATCGACGTGCTCGTGGCCGCCGGCGTGAAAAACTGGGTACTGATGGGCCTGCACGGCTATGTCGGATATCTGGCCAATCCGCGGGCCACGCAAGATGTTGACGTAATGGTGCCCTACACGCAGCGTAAGCGAGCAGCAGCAGCCCTCCGCGCGGCGTGGCCCGATCTGATGGTACGCGAGCTATCGCAAGTCGTCAGATTCATGGATGACAAAGACCCTGATCCCGAGGGCAATCCCAAGCCCGTGATCGATTTAATGCTCCCGTGGGGGAAACACCAAGAGTCGATTCTTAAGGAATTCGTGGTAGTCGATCAGGAGACGGGGCATCGCATACCCACGCTAGAGGCAGCATTGGCCTCGAAGTACGGCGCGATGGTTTCTTCCCATCGCGACTGGCGCAAGAAACAGCAGGACGCCGTCGATTTTCGCAACATGGTGCATGCTAATCACGAACACATTCGTGTGGACGATCTTAAGCGGCTGGGGAACGAAGCGTGGGACGGAGGTGGCGAGGAGATCGAGCAATTCTTCCAGTTGGCGCTGGATGATCTGCCATTTCCTATTTAACCAGCGGGGTGACAGATTCCTGGCGATTAGGCCGTGCTCGGCAGCAGCGCCGGTTCGGCTTCTTCGCTCATCAGGGGGCGCGTGATGTAGAAGTAGCCCGCGGCGCCGGCGAGCAACAATGCCGTGAGCAGCAGTCCGGTGCGCATCAGGCCCATGCTGGTTAACATATCGGCGGCGTAGGGCAGCGTTTGGCGAAGCAACGCGTCGGGATCCCAGCCGGCCAACGTGAGAGCTTTGCTGACGAGGGGCGAGGCCACGCCCAAGAGCGCCAGCAGCTTGGCACCGGTGCGCGTGACGACGCGGGCAGGCGTGGCGAGCGTCTCGACCACTTTGTCCCGATAGCGAATTGTGACGCAGGCCTCGGGCAATTCGCCGCAGACCAGCGGCGTGATCCAGAACCGCGAGACCGTCGTTTCTTCGGACACTACCACTTCGGCGCGCGGCGGCGAGATCAAGCAACCGGCAAACCACGGCTCGACCGACAGCACCGGATGGTCCGGGTCGAGCACAATCTCCTGTTGACCGAGCGTGATGCCCAAGCCGCATCCGCCGATAATGCGAATCTGCTTGCCGCTGAACACCACCGAGAGCGGAAAGTTGCGCTGCGGGTTCATGCGTTTG
>JBGTDH010000646.1:0-8245 GCA_041748435.1 Pirellulales bacterium | reverse complement strand
GCTCGCTCTGCCGTGCTTCGTCGAGATGCATCCCGGCTGGCTCGCTCGCAATGCTGTCCCAAATCTCGCACAACAGACCAAGCCGTTCGTCGACGCTCAGCCGATCGATCCCGAAATCCTTCATGCTCGCGGCCATGGCTCACCTCGTGCATCGGGTTAATGCATCTAGTATACGGCCGAGATTACCGCTGGCCAAACTGATCTTCTTGAACCACCGAGCCAGGAGACTGGTCACGCAGTAGCTTCCAGTATGCGATGCGTGGGCACGGGCCGACCCGGTCGGAAGCTTTGCGTTTGCTGGCCGCCGGCCGCGGCGTCGATTGCCGAGCAGCTTGCCGCCACGGCAGCATCGACGTGTTCCCGCAGCACCTGAGGATCGGTGGCCACGCGGGCATTTACCACCACGTTGGCTTCGCGCACCTGGCAGTGCGACGGCAAAGAGAGTTCCGGCCGCGAGCCGCTGCTCACCAGATTGGCCACGCCATAGAAGCCTTCCCACAGGCCGATCGTCTTGAGATGCGCGGTCTCGGCATCGATCTCCGCCAGAGATTGCTGCAATCGCCGCACGATGTCCAGCAACAGGGCGTCCAGATCAAACGGCTGGGCCGATTTCACCACCATGCTGCTATTCAGCCAGCCGAGCTCGGCTTCGCCTTCCGCATAGATATCGTAATCGACCTCCATCAGCCGGTTGCCAAACTGGCCGCGAGAATCGAGCATCTCGCACATTGCCTCGAAGCCCTGGCCCGTCTTGGCGGACAGGCGCAGCACGGGCCGGCCAGGGTATTGCTCTTCCAGCAGGCCCACGAGGTCTTGCACTTCACTGGCGGAGAGTTCGTCGATGCGGTTGACGATCAGAAAGTCGGCCTCTTCCAGTTGCTTGCGAAAGATGTAAGCGGCCTTGGCGGAGAAGCCGGCTTTCGCTTCGTTGCGGAGAATGCGCCCGCCGTGGCTGGGCTTGAGGATCACGCCGTAAGGGGCCACATCGAACGGCTGATCGTAGAACTGCACCAGCGGCCGGGCCACCGTGGCCACCAGATCGGTGCAACTGCCCACCGGCTCGGCCAGCACCACATCCGGACGGGCGGCCTGCCCCAGTTTTTCCACCGTCGACGTCAGAGCGTTGAAGTTGCAGCAGAAGCAACTGCCTGCCACTTCGCCGACATTGAACCCCTGCGAGCGGAGACTGAACGTATCGACCAGATCGGCCGCTTGGTCGTTCGTCACGATCGCAACATTCAAGCCCTGCTGCTGATAATGGCGAGCCAGGCGGGCAATGGTGGTTGTTTTTCCGGCGCCCAGAAAGCCGCCGAGCATGATGAAGCGTGGTGCGGGCACGATACGTCTCCGGTTCTGTTATTCGAGATGGGTAACGCCGTGGAAGGGATACTGCACGCTCCGGTCGGGTTGGAAACGTGCCACAGTCATCCAGGCAAACTGCCGCTGGTTGGGATCCGAGGGATCGGGATCGGCCAACGGCACGCCATCGGCCTCCGCGTAGATCGTACGCACCACGCTCACACGCCGGCTGGCGGGGGGCGCTAGATCGTAATCGCTGCCTCGCGTCTGAACGAACCACGTGTTGTCCCGAAAGCCCGACAGCAGCCGCTGCTGGACCGCAGCCGACAGACGCTCACGCTCGCTGGGGTTCAGGCTCTGTGTGCCGCGAATCTCGGCCATTTGCCGTTGCGTCTCCGAGACATCGAAACTCACCCATCCGTAAGGCGGCAAATACACTTCCAGCTTGCAGTGGGAGGGAGAGGCCTTCTCGAACGCGTGCAAGCCATAGGTAATGCGCGTGGGCAGACCCATCGCTCGGCCCATCGAGGCGCAGAAGCCGTGATAATCGCTGCAATGCCCGCGGCGGTGCGTCAGCCCGTGCAGCGAGCTGGCGGCCAGGGAAGCGTGCGCGTGATCGTACTGGAAGTTGTCGTTGACCCAGCCGAGCACGGTGGCCATGTCCGCCAGCGGATGGCCTCGCTGCGGCACGATGGTGTCCAGCAACCGGCTTACCTGATCGTTCACCACCACGGCCTGGGTTTCTCCGCGGCGATAACGATCGAACGCAACTGGCCACGAGGACACCGCCATGATCTTGGCGGGATCGAGCCGCCAACGCAGTTCCCACACCTGGATCTGAAACCGATGCCGGATTTCCCGCGCACCGGGCGGCTGGTCGAACTGAAAGTACGCGAATGTGTTGCCGAACGTCGGCTCGGCGCCAATCTGGGGCGATACCGCCAGCGGGAAGGTCTCGAGCTTCCGGCCGCGGACCTCCTGGCCGAAATCGCTGGAGGGCAGCGGCATCCAGACTTGCAGACGCTTCGTCTTGGCGGGGGGCGTGACAATGACGCGATAATCGACCTCGTACGTGACAGGATTCGAGCGTTCCGCCAGATACGGTTGTTCCGGATCGAGTTCGACGCCGAGTGCGGCAGTCAGGCAAAGCACAAGCAACGAAGTCATGACGCCCACCTTACTCGCACTTCAGGCCGGGGCGAACGATGCGGTCGTACAAGCCGCCGCCGAGCTGGGCGCCCACGATCGGCGCGACGATATACACGGCCCACCAACCATGACCGTTGGGTCCGGGAATGGCCGCCGAGCCCCAGCCGGCCAGGAACGCAAACAGCCGCGGGCCAAAATCGCGAGCCGGATTGAAGCAAGCTTGCGTCAGCGGCGCAATGATCGAGATCAGCACGGCCACGCACAGGCCAATGAACACCGGTGCAAATCTCGCGGCAGGTCCGCCGGCATTGCGGTCATCCGTCAGGGCGAAGACCACCAAAGCCAACACCAACGTGCCCAGCACTTCGGCCACAAAGGCGATCGCGTGCGTAACGCGGCCGGAAAAGCCCGACCAGACGTTGGCGTGCGTGTCACCCGTGGGCACCGTCATGCCGCCGGGGTTTGGATAATACTCGCCGTAGCACATGGCC
Organism: Pirellulales bacterium; assembly: GCA_041748435.1. Lineage (GTDB taxonomy): Bacteria > Planctomycetota > Planctomycetia > Pirellulales > JBGTDH01 > JBGTDH01. The sequence goes on along the minus strand of JBGTDH010000646.1, from coordinate 5,306 downwards.
GTGATGATGCTCATCGGCTGACCGCGGACGACACCCGCTTGCTGCTCCTTTTCCGCCAGCATGGGACCGTACAGAAAGAACAGCGTGGCGGCGGCGGCAAACGCGCCTCCGACTTGCGAGAGAATGTAGTGCGGCGTTCGTCCCCACGGAAAACGCCCCCAGGCCGCCAGAGCAATGGTAATCGCGGGGTTGATGTGCGCACCGCTGATCCCGCCGACCACGTACGCGGCCAGCATGATGGCCACGCCCCACACAATGGCCACCTGCCACAAGCCGCTCTGCGCGCCGGTCAGCACGGCGCTATGCACCGCCCCGCAGCCAAACAAGATCAGTAAGTAAGTTCCCAGCACCTCGCCCACGCAGGCGCGTCCCAGGCAGGGGAGCGTGGGCTGGGGAACCTGCGGCAACAAGGCATCGGCATCGGTAGGAGACATGGGATTACTCTAATGACCGTGGGAATGATGTGCAATCATGACAGTTCCTCGGCAGACAGGAAAGACAATCCACTGCTTTCAGGACGTGACTAACAACTAGTCTAGCCTAGTGCCGCTGCTTTGATGGTTCGTAGTCCCGCCTTTAGGCGGTTCTTCCGGCTGAAGCCGGTACTACGAACTCCGCAATCCACGGGTGACAGAGCACTAGCCGTGTTGACCGCACGCCGAATACGATGCGGGAAAATGGAAGGATAATTAAAATGGCACGCAAGCAGGCGGGTACGATCCGCTCCGTGTACGGCAAGACCGAGGACCGCTATCTGCAACTCATTCGCCGTTTTCCGCTGCGTCCGCTGCGAACTGAGGCGGACCTCGACGCGGCCGTTGCGGTCATTGATCAACTGATCGACCGTGCCGCGCTGACGGCCCCGGAGCAGGATTACCTTGACGTGCTGAGCGACCTGGTCGAGACCTACGAGTCCGAGTTGATTCCGATTCGCCCGGTCGGCGACGCGGAGTTGCTCCGCTTCTTGATCGAGCACAAGGGCGTCTCCCAGGCGGAGGCTGCATCAGGCGCCGAAATTGCCGAATCGACGATCTCCGAAGTTCTGGCCGGCAAACGCAAGCTCAATCGCGGGCAGATTGCCAAGCTCGCTCGCTACTTTGCCCTCGATCCGGGCGCGTTCTTGGCAGGGAGTTGAAAGGTCCCACTCTTGACTCGCACCTTCGCGTTCGCGGATGATACGGAGGCTGGCCTGCCGCTGATGTCCCGCCCCGTTGCCTCCACGCTGGATCCCTCATGCCTCGAATCTGTCTGTTGCTAAGCGCTCTCGGTCTTGGGTTGGCTTGCTGCTGTTCCCCCACGCGCGCAGAGAATTGGCCAGGGTGGCGCGGGCCGCGAGGAGACGGCACCAGCCTGGAGACGGCGGCGCCCGTGCAATGGAACGGCGCGACGGGTGAGAACATTGCCTGGAAGGTGGAGCTGCCGGGCGTGGGGCACGCCTCGCCCGTGGTGTGGCAAGACCGCATCTTCACCGTCTCCTGCCTGAACGACTCCCACGAGCGAACGCTGCTCTGCTTGGATCGCTCCAGCGGCAAGCTGCTGTGGCAGCAGACCGTGGTCAAAGCGCCGCTGGAGACCAAGCATCTGAAGAACAGCCACGCCTCCGGCACGCCGGCCACCGATGGCGAGCTGGTCTACGTGGCCTTTCTGGAGGTCGATGGCAGCACCATTCCCGCCCCCAACGTGGGCAACGTGCGTCCCGTCACTCCGGGCCGGATGGTGGTGGCCGCCTACGATCTGGAGGGCCGCCGCCGCTGGCTCTCCCGCCCCGGCTCGTTCATCAGTGCCCACGGCTTCTGCAGTTGCCCCGTGCTGTGGCGAGACCTCGTGATCGTCAACGGCGATCACGACGGCAACTCCTACATCGTGGCGCTCAACCGCGCGACGGGCGAAACCGTCTGGAAAGTCGATCGTGAGCATAAGACCCGCAGCTACGTCACGCCGCTGGTGCGCGAGGCGGCCGGCCGCACGCAACTGGTCTTCTCGGGAAGCAAGTGCATTGTGAGCCTTAACCCGCGGGATGGCAGCACACACTGGACCGTCGAGGGCCCGACCGAGCAGTTCGTGGCATCGATGGTGTACGACGGCCAGCGGTTCTTCATGACCGCCGGATTTCCCACCTATCATGTGATGGCCATTCGTCCCGATGGCGTGGGCGACGTGACCGATTCTCATGTGGACTGGCATGTGACCACGGCCAAGTGTTATGTGCCTTCGCCGGTCGTGGTGGGCAATTATCTCCTCGTGGCCGACGACCGCGGCACGGCCAATTGTTTCGACACCGCCAGCGGCGAACGATTCTGGCAAGCCCGCCTGGGGAAGAGCTACAGCACGTCGCTGATCACCGCCGGAGGGCTGGCGTACTTGGTCGCCGACGACGGCATTACCAAAGTCATCCGCCCCGGCAAGGAACTCGAGGAAGTCGCCACCAATGAGCTGGGCGAATATAGTTTCGCCTCTCCCGCCATCTCGCAAGGCCGGCTCTACATCCGCGGCGAGAAACATCTGTTCGCCATCGGCCCCTGACCTCTTCCCTGCTGGAACATCAGCCCCGTAAGCCGTAAGATCAGCGACGCTGTCCTGTCGTTCCTTCGTCCTGGATTTGCATTTGCCGATGCCCTCGTTCGTTACTCATCTGGAAAGTGCCCTGGATGGCACGCACCTGCCCGCCGATGTCCCGCAGACCCTGCACAAGGACCGCCCGCTGTGGGTCCGCTACGATCTGGAGGCGGTCGCCCGGACGATGACCAAGGATGAGGTCGCCCGCCGGCGCCCCAACCTGTGGCGCTATCGCGAGCTGCTGCCGCACGACGACCAACTCGATGTGGTCTCCCTGGGCGAAGGCATGACGCCCGTGATCCATTGTCCCACGCTGGGCGGCATGTACGGCGTTCACGATCTGTGGATCAAGGACGAATCGCAGCTTCCCACCGGCAGCTTCAAGGCCCGCGGGCAGGCGCTGGCCATCACCATGGCCGCGCAGTTTGGCATTCGCCGCGTGGCCATTCCCACCGCGGGCAACGCCGGCGGCGCCATGGCTGCCTACGCCGCGCGGGCCGGCATGGAGGCGTTTGTCTTCATGCCGCAAGACACGCCCGCCATCAATCAATACGAGTGCCGCCTGGCCGGCGCCAAGACCTTCCTGGTGAACGGCCTGATCACCGATTGCGGCCGCATTGTGCGCGAGGGCAAAGAGCGCATGGGCTGGTTCGATATCTCCACGCTCAAGGAGCCATACCGCATCGAAGGCAAAAAAACGATGGGTCTGGAGCTGGCCGAACAGTTCGAATGGCGGCTGCCCGATGTCATTCTTTATCCCACGGGGGGCGGCACGGGCTTGATTGGCATGTGGAAGGCCTTCGAGGAGCTGGCCCAACTCGGCTGGCTGGCCGACGAGCGCCGCCCGCGCATGGTGGCCGTGCAGTCCAATGGCTGCGCGCCGATCGTGCGGGCCTACGAGCGCGGCGAGCGTTTCGCCGAGCCATTTGCCGATGCCCACACCATCGCCAGCGGCATTCGGGTTCCGGCCGCGGTGGGAGACTTCATGATTCTGGACGCCGTGCGCGCCAGCGGCGGGACGGCCATCGCAGTGGAAGAGAGCCGCATTCGCGAATGGATGGCCCTGGGCACTCAGAACGAAGGCATTGCCATCTGCCCGGAAGCCGCAGCCTGCATTGGCGCGCTGGGCGAACTAACAGAGCAGCAATGGATTCGCCCCGAAGAGCGCGTCGTGATCTTCAACACCGGCGCCGCGCAAAAGTATCCCGAGGCCATGGCATGCACGCTGCCCCACGTCGACAAGAACCAACCCCTCCCCTGGGACCGCATCGAATCCGGAGCATAAAAGATTGAGCAGATGTTCTTATCTCTGTGCCCTCTGTGTCTCTGTGGTGAACTCGTCTTCGTTCCCAGGAACCCCCAGACTGCCAAATCTCCGGAGCCACGTCGTGAACGGTGGACGGTGGGTGTGGGTGTGAAACGGTGAAATGAAATGAAACGCAATTTGCAACACATCAGACGGCTGCCAACTTGACAGGCCTTGCCGATGGCTCCCCGGGAGACTCATGCAAACAAGGCGTCGAGGTCCCGGAATCCGCTGACGACTCGCACGATGATTACCTGTTCGCCTTCGGCTCGATAAAAGACCGCATAACTACCGAGGGAGAAGAGTCGCAAGCCCGGCGCCAGATCGTCGCTGCGTTCAGATCACGTTCGGCTTCGAGCGTGAATTGGACCTGGCTCACGGGGCCACGACTCCTAACGCCCGGGCCTTTTCTTCGAGGCGCGAAAAGACTTGCTCGGCGTCGACCAGATTTCCGTCTTCGATCTGTTTAAGTCCCACGGCCAACTTCGCCTGGAGCTCGTGCATTCGCTCCGTACGCAGGCGATTCTGGGCTTCGAGCAAGTGCAAGCCATCGCGAACAACTTCGCCCGGGGAATGGTACAACCCCGAGACCACCTGATCGGTCACGAACTGTTCCAACTCGGGAGAAAGCACCACGTTCATAAACAAACTCTCTGATTGATGGGCACCGTGGGATAGTATACACCGTCCAAGGGACGCGGGCGACTCACACCTCAGCTTCGCACTGCAACACGCCTAGCACAACCTTGCGGAGTTTGCGTTCGCCTTCGGCGGCGGTGGCGACGATCTCTTCAATCGAGACACTTCTCAGGGCGTCGGGGAGGCAGACGTTGGAGATGATCGAGAAGGCCAGCACCTTCATCGCCATGTGGGCCGCCACAATCACCTCGGGCACGGTGGACATGCCCACCACATCGCCGCCGATCTGCCGCAGGAAGCGATATTCGGCCCGCGTCTCCAGGTTGGGACCGGTCAGCGCGATGTAGACGCCCTTGTGCAACGGAAAACCCTCGCGGCGGGCCACGCCCAGCGATTGCTCGATCAGGGCCGCGTCGTAGGGGCGGCTCATGTCCGGGAAACGCGGGCCCAAGCGGTCGTCGTTCACGCCGATCAGCGGATTGTCGCCCATCAGGTTGATGTGGTCATCAATGACCATGACATCGCCGTTGGCGAAGTACGGGTTCAGCCCGCCGGCCGCATTGGAGACGATGAGCAGCTCCGCTCCCAAGTGCCGCATTACGCGCACGGGCAGTGTGGCCAGCTTTAACCCATAGCCTTCGTAGGCGTGCAGGCGTCCGGCCATGGCCACCACGCTGTGGCCGCAGAGTGTCCCACAGACCAGTTTGCCTTGATGGCTTGTAGCCGTGGAACGCGGAAAGTGCGGGATGTCTTCATAGGGCAGCACGGCTTCCTGCTCGATGATCTCGGCCAGGCTGCCCAAGCC
>JBGTDH010000645.1:0-5044 GCA_041748435.1 Pirellulales bacterium | reverse complement strand
AAGTGCTGGAAGAAGCCTTCCTGCGTGGGCTTGTTGTAGTATGGCGCCACCACGAGCGCCGCATCGGCGCCGCTCTTGGCTGCCCATCGCGTGAGCCGCAGCGCCTCGTGCGTGCTGTTGCTTCCCGTGCCGGGCATTACTTTCACGCGGCCCGCGGCCGTTTGGATGACCTCCGAGATCACGCGCTCGTGCTCTTCGTGGGACAGCGTGGGACTCTCGCCCGTGGTGCCCACTGGGCAGAGGCAGTTGGCGCCGGCCTGGATCTGGAACTCGACTTGCCGGCGAAGGGCCGCATAATCGACTTCACCTCCGGCCAGCGGCGTGGTGATTGCAACGGACAAGCCCGCGAAGGCTTCGCCTTTAGTGTTCATAGAGAATCGGCGGCGGAAAGCGGCGGAAAAGGGCCAAGAACGCTCATCTTAGGGCAAGCGTCCGCCCCCTGCCAAGGGGCGATCGGCCGGGGCGGCGCGACTTGTTGCGGGCGGCCGGCGGCGATAGACTCCGCTTGCCAACACACTCACGCATCTCGAGAAGCATCATGCAACCTCTGGCAGGCAAGACGGCACTGGTAACGGGCGGCGGAACCGGTATTGGAGCGGGCATTGCAGCGGCGCTGGCTTCGGCGGGGTGCCGCGTGGCCATCAGCGGTCGACGGGAAGAAGTGCTTCGCGAGACGGCCGGGAAGCATCGGGGGGGTCCGCCGCTGGTGTACTGTCAGGCGGATGTGGCCAAACGCGGCAGTGTCGATACGCTATTTGCCTGGGCGGATCGCGAGCTGAAGCAGATCGACATTCTGGTCAATTCCGCCGGAGTGAATGTGCCCAAGCGGCTGATGGCCGATCTGACGCCGGAGAACTGGGACCTGATGATGGAGGTCAACGCCACGGGCGCCTACAATTGCATTCGTAAAGTGCTGCCGCAGATGATCCAGCGCGGCGATGGGTTGATCGTCAACATCTCCTCGATTGCCGGCAAGCGGGCGGGCCTGCTGGGCGGCGTGGCGTACAACGCTTCCAAGTTCGCTATGGCGGCGCTGGGAACCAGCGTGGCGGCCGAGGTGGGCGCAAGCGGCATTCGCGTCACGAATGTTTTCCCGGGGGAGGTCGATACTCCGCTGTTGCTGAATCGCCCCGTGCCCGTCTCGGCCGAGCAAAAGGCTAAGATCTTGCAGCCGGAGGATGTCGGCGCCGCCGTGCTGATGATCGCCTGCCTGCCGCCGCGAGCCCACATTCCCGAGATGGTTATCAAGCCCACCAGCCAGCTTTACGTTTGATGTTGAACGATTCGATGCCACTATTCACCTGATCGAGCTGAGCTTTAAAGCCTTTGGAGACTTCGCTGATGCCGTGCCCTGCCCGATTCTTCTTGCTGATCACTTTTCTGAGTCTTCACACCGCGACGGGAATCGCCGCCGATATCGGCAAGCGGGCCGAGCTGGCGACCGGGTTAGTGAACCCGGAATCGGCCGTCGTCGGCTTCGATGGCCGCGTCTACCTCTCGGAAATCGGCGAGCGAGATAAAGACGGCGACGGCCGCGTGGCTGTCATTTCCCAGGGCAAGGTAATTCCCTTTGCCACGGGCATGAACGATCCCAAAGGCATCGTCTCCTTTCGCGAGCGGCTGTTCGTGACGGACAAGACGCGAGTGTGGATGATCGATCGGGACGGCAAGGCTACGGTTACTACGGCCAAGGAAGCATTTCCGGTCGAGCCGTTGTTCCTCAACGACATCGCCGTCGATCAGGTGGGAAACTTGTACGTGTCCGATTCCGGTCTTCCCACGGGGGGCAAAGGCAAAGTGTTTCGCATCGGCATCGACGGCGAGGTTTCGCTGGTGGCCGATGAGAAAACGATTCCCGGTCTCAAACGGCCCAACGGCGTGCTGATGGGCCGGGACAAACGGCTGCTGATTGCCGATGCGATCACCGGCGTGCTGTATCGCGGATCGGCGGAGAACACCAGCTTCGAGAAGATCGCCGAAGACATGGGAGGTCCCGACGGCATCGTGGAAGATCTCGCCGGCAACTTGTTCGTCAGCGATGTGCGCGGCGGTCGCGTGTTTCGCGTCACGCCTGGCAATCCCCAACCCAAGCTTATCGCTGAAGGCTTCGCCTCCGCGGCCGATATCGCCGTCGCCTTCGACGGCAAATCGCTGCTGGTGCCCGATATGAAGCGCGGCACGCTGGTGCAGTTGCCCATCGCTCCCGCGGCGTCGGTCGCGCCCGTCTATCGCGATCTGACTAATCCCGAATCGATCGTCCGCGACGCCGATGGCACGTTCTACGTCACGGTCATTGGCGCGTTCAACAAAGACGGCGATGGGCTGGTGATGGCCTATCCCCTCAAGAAGCCGCCGTACGTGTTCGCCAAGGGTCTGGACGACCCCAAGGGCATCGAACGTCGCGGCGAGGAGTTTGTCGTGACTGATAAGACCCGCGTCGTGCAAATCAACCGCGCGGGCCAGACCAGCGTGCTGGCGGCGTCCGACGCCTTTCCCACCACGCCGCTGTTCCTCAACGACATTGCCGCAGACGAAGCGGGCACACTTTACGTCTCGGATTCCGGCGATCACAAAGGTGGCGGCGGCGCCGTGTATAAGATTGCCCGCGATGGCAAAATCACCACGCTCATCGATGGCAAGAGTCCCGTGCCGGTGCGGGGTCCCAACGGCGTGCTGCCCGACGGAAAGGGCCAGCTCTGGATCGCTGACTTCTTCTCTGGCGACTTGCTGCGAATGAATCTGGCCGACAAGCGGACCGAGAGAATTACCGGCGGATTGGCCGGGGCCGATGGCCTGGTGCTGGACAACGAGGGGAACCTCTACATCAGCCAATGGAGCACGGGCCTGATCTCGATGCTGCCCGCGGGAGCGAAAGAAGCGAAGCTGCTCTCGACCCAGTTCATCGCCGCGGCCGACATGTGCCTCGACGAGCGCAACGGCGTCCTGATGGTGCCTGACATGAAGGCCGGCACCATCACGCCCCTCGCGTTGCCCTCGCACAATCCGAAGGACGTCGATCAGACGCCGCTGGAAGTGCGCATCGAACAAGTCTTTGGCGAGCTAACGTTTGATCGGCCGCTGATCTTGACGCACGCCGGCGATGGCACGAATCGTTTGTTCATCGCGGGGCAGCATGGGCAAGTGCATGTGCTGCCCAACGACCCCAGTGTGACCGACACCACGCTGTTCCTCGATTGGACCGCCAAGACGGCCCGCTACGAGCAGGCGAACGAAGAGGGTTTCCTGGGGATGGCCTTCCATCCCAAGTTCAAGCAGAACGGTCAGTTCTTCGTGTATTACACGGCGGTCGATAAGCCGCGACGCTCGGTCATCTCCCGGTTCACGGTCGATCGCGAGAATCCCAATCGCGCCGATGCGAAGTCCGAGCAGATCGTGATCGAGATTCCGCAGCCGTATCCCAACCACAACGGCGGCACCATCGAGTTTGGTCCCGACGGCTATCTGTACGTGGGCATGGGCGATGGCGGCAGCGGCGAAGACCCGCACGGCAACGGCCAGAAGCTGGATACGCTCTTGGGCAAGGTGCTGCGGATTGATATCGATCAACGGGAGGGCGACCGCGGCTATGCCATCCCGAAGGATAACCCGTTCGTCGGACAGAGTGGGGCGCGGCCCGAGATCTGGGCTTTGGGCATTCGCAACATCTGGCGGCTTTCGTTCGATCGCCAGACGGGGGATTTATGGGCCGGCGAAGTCGGCCAGAACATCTGGGAGGAAGTGAACCTCATCACGCGCGGCGGCAACTACGGCTGGAACCCGCGCGAATCGATGCACCGCTTCAAGACCACCGGTTCCGGTCCTAGCTCGGAATTCATCGAGCCGCTGTGGGAGTATCATCACGAGCTCGGCAAGAGCATCACCGGCGGCAACGTGTACCGCGGCAAGAAGGTGCCGGAGTTAGCCGGCTGCTATCTCTACGCCGATTACGTGACGGGCCGCATCTGGGCTTTGAAGTACGATCGTGACACCAGACGGGTGACGGCCAACAAACCCATCTTCGGCAACGTGTCGCCGGTGATTACCTTCGGCGAAGACCAGGAGGGCGAAGTCTATTTCACCACCGTCAACGGCGGTGTGTTCCGGTTCAACAGCATCGCGAAGGGGAAGTAACGCTCATGCCTGATGGACTTCCCTACGCCAAGCCGCACGAGATTGGACTGGATGCGGCGAGGCTGCAAGTGGCTTACGATCTGATCTCCGGCTGGACCACGGGCGCTAAGCCGCCCGTTCCCGGCGGCGCGATTCTCGTCGGCCGGCGCGGCAAGATTGTGCCCCCCAAGTTCTTCGGCCGCCAAGGTCCCGAGCCGGATGCCGAGCCGATTCGATCCGACGGTATGTTTCTCCTGGCCTCGATCACCAAGCCGGTGGTCTATCTGAGCGCGATGAAGCTCGTCGAGCGGGGGCAACTCAACCTCAGCGATTCGGTCACGCGGTACATTCCCGATTTCGCGGCCCATCACAAGGAAGACACGCTCGTCGCTCACCTCTTCACGCATACGTCGGGCCTGCCCGACATGCTGCCCCGCGATCAGCAGCTGCGGGCCGAGCGCCCTGGCGGCTGGTGCATCTATCGAATGCGGTTGCCGCGGCGTTTTTGTAATCTTGCGACAAGGCCGCGGCAGCGATCGCAGGCCCACCACGACTCGCGAGATAACCATGGCCAAAAAGAAGCCGACAAAAAAAGCCGCTCCGAAGAAATCTGTCCTCAAGAAGGCAGCGAAGAAGCCCGCGAAGAAGAAAACGCCGCTGAAACCCAGCCTCGGCCGCCCCACGATCACGGCCGAGGAAAAGCTGTTTATGCTGTTCCACGACGACTACGAAGCCCGGCAGGTTTTCGAGTTTTTGCGGGCCGAAACCGTAGGCGATTTGGAGAAATTCTCTGCTCAGGACATTATCCATCGGCTCTCGCGGCCGATCCGCGAGACGGTGGACCGGATTCGGACACATCTGGCGGAGCGGAGGCGGTGTTTGGCGGGCGATGAGGAATTCGCGGTAACACACAAACCGGTCGATTAGCCGGGAC
>JBGTDH010000644.1:0-4602 GCA_041748435.1 Pirellulales bacterium | reverse complement strand
TGCACGCGAGCGGATTTGACTTTCAACATGGCATCACCTCCTGGCCAGCGGATTCCCTTCCCTCTCACTGCAATCCAGCGAGCAGCGGAAATCGAACTGCCCCATCATGCCATATTGCCTATAATCGCGCAATCGCCCTGCCCGCGTGGCCAGGCCATCTTTTGTCGACAATCACTTGGCAGGCCCGAAGACCCCCGCTTCGTACTTGGAAAAGCATTTGGGTGCCACATTTGAGAAGCGACCGAACGGGCAATTGATACTAGCGTACAAAGATGGAACGGAGGTGTGCGTTGAGGCGTGGCAGTTCGATCTCAATGCAACGTTCGAGGTCGTGGACGGTGCTTTCGCCGCACTTCGGATACCGCTGACGCGAGAGGACCGCTTCCTTGGCGTGGGTGCCCATACGTTTGATCGTTCCGTTACGGTATATAACAAGACCGTCGCGGCGTTACCGGGCTTTACGCATTTCATGAAGCCCGGAGGGCAAGGGCAATTACCGAATATCGGGACAGATAGAAAAGGCAAGACGTGGGTCTCCAGCGAGAACTGGCACCTTGAGTGGAAGTCCGGGCAAGAGAATAGTAGGGCGACATTTAATGGCAATTATAAATAATGCCCGCGCGAATAGTTGTAAGACGTGCACTGTCAAGCTGCGGTTCAGCTTGGCCAGTCTGTTCATAGCATTGTTACTGTCAAGCATTCCTGCGCTTGTTGTTAAGTCTCACTGCGACAAGCACCGCGTCGAGCAACGAGCGATAACAGAGTTAATCGCATATGGAGGAACCGTTCACACGGACTGGGTCGGTCCCGATATACTCAGTCCGTTCTCTGAAATGCTGCCGAGCTTTTTATCCGCCACGAGCGTGTTCTTACAAGGTGACGACATACGAGGTGAGCATTTGGCCGTCCTTAAAGAAACCCCAAACATGCAATCGCTTCTTGTCTGGAGCGATCAGATAAGTGACCATGACCTAGAACAACTACCACCTCTTGAGCGGCTGTCTGAACTTACTCTTTCTGGAAAGGGCATTACGGATGCTGGTCTGACTCATCTCGTTGGACGTTTTCGGCTCCGCGCCTTAGGATTGTCTTCAACCGGAATAACGGATGAGGGAATTATTACGCTCACAAGGTTGGCGGCTCTTGAGGAACTGGATATTTCGAACACCGCGATCACCGATGAATGCGTTCCGAGTCTTTGCAGGATGCGACTGCTGGTATATCTCGATGTGAGGTGGACAGAACTTAGTGAGGAGGGATGCAGGAGGTTGATCGAAGGCCTCGGCCCGCGCGTTAATGTCTTGTACTAAACCTTAAACCAGCGTAGCTGCGGTGGTGTTACGTCGCCGCCACGACCGACGCCCTGGGCAGCGTCACGGCGCATGCATACGATAAACTCGGGCGCAACACCAGCATCACCCTTCCCGATCCCGACCGCAATTGATTCACGCCCAGCACCAGCAGTGCGCTGGCGCACATTGCCACGCCCAGGACCATCCTCATGGGAGAACTCCTTATTCCTAGAAAGGGATGACCAGCCCGACACCCGAAGACAGCAATTGGTTCTATCAGCAAAAGCGGCGGCACGCCACTTTGTTTGTTTGACGCGTGGGAGTGGAACAGAACGTCTCATTTCCACGTCTGCCGCGCCGCCTCAAAATCTTGCTGCGTGTCGATCTCCATGTAGCCCCCGGGCGTTTCCACGGCGTCGAACGGAACTCCCGCTTCGATCATTTCCTGGAACAGCAGGATCAAATAGGCCTTCTCGAACACGGCGGCCTCGCGGAAGGGCTTACCCGCGAATTGGCGGCGGCAGCGATGGTAATGCTCTTTGAGCAGCGTTGCGCCTGCGGTGGAGAACTTCGCCACGCCGATGTATTCGCCCGCGGCCTCGGCAGATGCCATCCCGCGATGCATGCGGGTCACGCGGCCGTCGCGAATCGTTGCCTTCTCGGCGTCGTCCTCGGGATGCTCCGTGCGATGCGTGTACCGGTCCCGCCAGGCGGTATCAATCACCACCGCCAGATCGGCCGAGTTGGCCAACAGGCGGCGAACCACCTCGGGCGTGAACAGAATATCCGAGTAGCAGCAGATGAACGGCGCATCCATCTGATCTTCTGCATACATCAGCGAAGCCAGAATGTTGTTATTCTCCCAATCCCAATTGTGCCGGAACGTGAACCGCGGATACGCGGCGCGCACCTTCTCGATCTGATACCCGCCGATGAAGCAGATGTCCGTGATGCCGTTCTGGGCAAAAGCCTCGACGGTCCAATCGAGAATCCGCCGGCCGCCGACTTCGGCAAAGCACTTGGGAGAGTCGGCCGTGGTGGGCATCAGCCGCCTGCCGCGCCCGGCGCCAATGATAATCGCTTTCATGTCACTTGAGTCTCGTGAGTTTCTTTCGCCTTCGCATTCCACAAACAGGCGGCGACCGCGGCCGCGGTGAAGGCCCAGCCAGCCCACCAGTGCGTCGCGGTCCGCCAGCCATGATGTTGCACGACATAACCGGTGACCGTGTCGCCCGTCGCCGCGCCGATATACCCCATGAAGTTGACGAACCCGGCCGCGGCGGCGGCCGTTCCTCGCCGCGCCAGATCGGCCGGCGCGGTTCCCACCAGCAGCACCTGCGGGCCAAAGATGGCAAAGCCAATCAGCACCAGCAGCACCACCGTGCCCGTCGAACTGGTGCGGCTCATCCAATCGTACATAAGGGTAAGCACGCCCAGCAGCACCAGGAAGCCGCAAATGACGGGCGCCCGCCGGCCGCTGAAGAATCGATCCGTGGCCCAACCGCCAACCAGCGCTCCGGCGATTCCGCCCAGCGGCAGCACGGCGTACTTCAGGGCATTGGGACCCACGGTGCTGCCTTGCACTTCCTTGAGATGCGCCAGGCCCCAATCGGTGTAGCCGTAGCGGCAGGCATCCAGCAACATCAGCGCCACGGCCAGGAACCACAACTGAGGATTAGTGAGCGTCGCGCTTAAATTCTCGGTCCATGATCCGCCGGCGGTTGCGCGAACGTCCGTGCGACCGCTCTGGTCCTCGGGCGATTCTCGCAGGAAGATCAGCATGAACACGGCCGCCGAAGCCAGCAGCGCGGCAGGCACATAGAACGCGCCCCGCCATCCGAAATAATCGACGCACTGGCCCGCGATCACGAACGTCAACGCAGCCGAGAGCTGATAGCTCGTGCCCAGCAAACCAATAGCCCGTCCGCGCCGTGACACGGGAATCCAATTCGCCGCCACGCGCATGCAAGGCGTCCAGCCCAATGCCTGGCAGTAGCCGTTGGCCGCCCAAATGAACAGTAGAAAGTACAAGCCCGTGCTGAAGCCGAACACGACGTTGAGCGCCGCCGAGCCCAGCATGCCGATGGCCAACAGCACGCGCGGCGACCAGCGTTCCGCCAACTGGCCGTTGATCAATTGTCCCAGCGCATACGCAATCTTGAGCGATGCCAGAATCAGACCGATCTGGTCCTTGGTGTAGCCCAAATCTTCCTGCAAGCCCGGCACCGCCGCGGAGATGTTCTGCCGGCAGAAATAGAACGCCCCATACGTGACCCACAGCACCCAAATGATGGACTGTTCCCGCGGTGGAAAACCACGGTCTGCGGGCGCGTCGGAATGCAAGGTCGTCGCCAAGGTGAATCTCGAACGTGCCTGATGCGTGAAGTAATCGCGGCCGGGGACCAACAGTGTACGGTCCCGCGCGGCGGCACGCATCTAGGGCAGAGCGCTTTTTGCGGCGCCTACAGCTCGATGCTCTTCGAGCAGTTTCGGCCGGACGCTGGACGCCGGACAGGCAGCGTTTCGGAGAGCCGCACGGGGAACGTGGCCACGTTCCCTTCCACGAGACCGGGTATGGATCGAACTTGTCTTCCCATTGTGCTCTTGGTGTCCTTCGTGGTACGCATCCGTTCGATTGACCACTAAGGACCCACTAAGGACACAAAGGCCACAAAGAAGATGTTGCCGCTGGCGGGCATGAAGTCGTCGTCGCGGGCGGTGCCGGGGCCGGGGCTGGTCCATCGTCTTGGCCCCAGGGATTTCCGCCGGGCGTGAGTTCGGCGGAGCAAGCCCGTTGAAAAGCATGGTGCTCTGTCAGCGGTTCGCTCCTCCGGACTCCTCCGGATGAGACAGTGTGGCGCTTTCGAGCTTCGGATATCCGCTCGTGGCGAGAACGAACCCATCGAGCTGACCGAGCGTGCCTGGCAGCCTTCCGTCGCTGGACAACGAGACTGCGAAAAAACCTGCCGGTGAGGGGGTCGTACCAGCGGGCGCGTACCAGAGGAGGCCGATGGAACGCTCGAGCTCGCGGGCGGTGAAGTTTTGACGAGGAGAAGAAGAGGGCGCGAGCTCGTCGACGATGTTGCCGAAGCTGTCGAAGTCGGTTTCGTTGAGGACGACGCCGAGGGCGTTGACGTATTGGCGAACGCTGTTGACGTTATCGAGCAGGGGGTAGCTCACGTCGCCGTTGGGTTTAATAATGGCGAGGAGCTGGTCGGGCTGGTCGCCGTAGAGGTAACGCTGCGTGAGAACGCCTGCGGAATCGAAGTCGGCGTAGGCGTGGATGCCGTCGTAGACGGTGAAGAATTGA
>JBGTDH010000643.1:0-13632 GCA_041748435.1 Pirellulales bacterium | reverse complement strand
CGTGCTGATCGGCGCCGTTAGCGCCGAGAATGGCCCCCTGCAGCAGCGCTTGAGCCAGCAGTTCGAATCGAAGGACCTCTCGTCGCGAGTCTTCAACTGGCTGCGGCCGCGGCTGGTGAGCACCCTCAAGCTCGATCCCGTGGGCACGGAGGAAGAACGCGAGCGAGCCGCCGCCGAGGTGCCCGACGAATACACTACGTATCAAGTGGGACACCTGCTGGCCAAGGCGGGAGATCCGCTGGACGAGACGGAACTCAAGCTGCTGCGAATGGAGTACGACCAGCGGCGGGCCAGCTACCCGCTGACAGCCGCGGCCAACCGCTCGCTGGCGCTGGTCGGCCTGATCCTGGTGATGTTTGTGCCGTGCGCCGTGTTTGTGCATCGAAACCATCCGAATCTGCTGGCCAGCTTTCAGCGCTATTGCGTGCTGTTGTTGCTGCTGGTGGCCACGGCCGCGCTGGCGAGATGGCTCTCCGAAGACGCTTGGCGGGCCGAGGTCATTCCGCTGTTGCTGTTCGGCATGGTGGTGGCCATTGCCTACAGCCGGCCGCTCGCCGTCATTCTGTGCACGCTTTTGTCGGTGGTGATGATCCTGGCCCTGGAACGCAGCGTGGGCCAACTGGTGGTGCTGGTGGGCATCGTCATGGCCGCCACGCTGCAACTCGGGAATATCCGCAGCCGCAGCAAGCTCATCAAGGTGGGACTCGTCACCGCGGCCGTGGGCTTTGTGCTCACCCTGTTGTGCGGCATGGTCGATGGCCGGCCGCTGGACGCCAACAATATCGAACGTCTCTTGGCCAACGCCGGAATCAACGCTTTGTGGACACTGCTGGTGGGCTTCCTGGTCACCGGCTTGCTGCCGTTCATTGAACGCACATTCGGCGTGCTCACCGATTTGAGTCTGCTGGAGTTGGGCGATGCCGCGCATCCGCTGCTGTAAGAGCTCGTGCGCCGCGCCCCGGGCACGTACAACCATTCGATTAACGTCGCGTCACTGGCCGAGCCGGCCGCCGAGAGCATCGGCGCCCGCGGACTGCTGGTGCGCGTGGGCGCGTACTTCCACGACATCGGCAAGATGCTCAAGCCCGCCTATTTTGTGGAGAACCAGGTGGCCGGCGCGAATCGGCACGAATCGCTGCTGCCGGCCATGAGCACGCTGATTATCATCGCGCACATCAAGGATGGCGCCGACCTGGCCCGCCAGCACCATTTGCCGGAGCCGATCATCGATTTCATCGAGCAGCATCACGGCACCACGCTGGTGGAGTACTTTTTCCGCCGCGCCAGCGAGCAGCGCGAGGCCGATCCCGAGGCATCGGACGTCGAGGAGAGCGCCTTCCGCTACCCGGGTCCCAAGCCGCAAACGCGGGAAGCCGCCGTGCTGATGTTGTCCGATGCCGTGGAAAGCGCCAGCCGCGTGCTCGTCGAACCCACGCCTTCGCGCATCGAAAGCCTGGTGGAAGAGATCACCATGAAGCGGCTGATGGACGGCCAGTTCGACGAGTGCGAGATCACGCTGCAAGAGCTGCGCAGCGTGCAAGACAGTCTCATCAAAAGTTTGATCGCTATCTACCACGGCCGCGTGAAGTATCCCGAACAGCGCACGGCCTAGCTGTCCGCGCCCGAGCTTCCTGCCCCGCGCTTGCGGTTTCGCGACCTGTACGCGTAATACCAGGGGGCTTACGCCCCCCGCTCGCCGATGATCCGCATTGACATCTCCGACGGACAATCGCAGCTACCCATCGACGAGGCGCGCCTGCGCGAGGCCGTTACGCGCGTACTCGCGCAGGAGGGCATCCGCCATGCCACGATCAGCCTGGCGATTGTCGACGACGCCACGATCCGCACGTTGAACGCTCAATACCTTGGGCACGATTACGCCACCGACGTGCTGAGCTTCATTCTGGAGCAATCGGACGAGGGGCTCGAAGGCGAAATCATCGTGAGCGCGGACACGGCAGTATCCTGCGCGGCCCGTTACGGCTGGCCCGCATCGGATGAGTTGCTGCTGTATGTGCTCCACGGCGCTCTGCACCTCGTGGGCTACGATGATCTGGCGCCGGAATTAAAGTCCCACATGCGGCAGCGCGAGCGCGAGCACCTCGCGCACTTCGGGCTGACGCCGCGCTACGAGGAGTAAGCGTCGAACCGCCCCCCTCTCCCTTTGGGAGATGGTCGGGGTGAGGGTGGATGATCAGGCGGCCTTTTCGCCTTCGGATTTCTCCGACACGGCATCGAGGATTTGTAGCAGCACGTGATCGGTCTCGATCCCTTCCGCCTGAGCCTCGAAGTTGACGATCACGCGATGCCGCAGGGCGGGCAGGTACACGCGGCGCACATCCTCGAAGCTCACGTTGTAGCGCCCTTCCAGAAGTGCCCGCACCTTGGCGGCCAGGGCCATCGTCTGTGCACCGCGGGGACTGGATCCCCAGCGAAGATACTGATTGGTGACCGGCGCGGCGAATGGGCCTTGCGGATGCGTGGCCAAGGTGAGCCGGACGATGTAATCCTGCACGTGCGGAGCCAGAATGACCTCGCGAATCAGACCCTGCCATTTGACAATCTCGGCCCCGTCCATCACCTTCTGCGGCTCGATGTGCTCGCCCCGCGTTGTGCGATCAATAATCGTCGCCAGCTCTTGCCGCGTGGAGTAGCCCACCACCAGCTTGAAGAAGAAGCGATCCAACTGGGCTTCCGGCAGCGGGTACGTTCCTTCCTGCTCGATGGGATTCTGCGTGGCCATCACGAAGAACGGCTTATCCAGCGTGTAGCGAACGCCGCTGGAGGTGACGGTGCCCTCCTGCATCGTCTCCAGCATGGCCGATTGCGTTTTGGGCGTGGCCCGGTTGATTTCATCGGCCAGACAGATCTGCGTGAAGATTGGCCCTTTATGGAACTGGAACATCCGCTTGCCGTCGGGCGTCTCCATCACCATGTTCGTGCCCAGGATATCTGCGGGCATCAGATCGGGCGTGAACTGGATGCGGTTGAACTGCAAGTCCAGCGTCTGGGCCAGGGATCGCACCAGCAGCGTCTTGCCCAAGCCTGGCACGCCCTCCAGCAGGCAATGGCCCCCCACAAACAGGCACGTAAGCACGCCATGCACGACGTCATCGTGCCCGACGATCACGCGGCCAATTTGTTGTTTAACGGCCGAGTAGCGTTGGATAAACTCTTCCGCCCGCTTCCGCATGTTTTCAGCCAGACTCATGAGCGATCCTTGAGGTGTCAGTCTATAAGGTGATCAATGCCGAATGTCGTGTTGCTTTGGATATCATTCGTCCTTCGGATGTCGACATTACATTCGTCATTCGTTCTTCCCGCGGTCTTCCCAGACTTTCTTCTTGGCCTTCAGCAGCCGGTCGGTGTAGCTCTCTTCTTCTTTCTGCGGCTGCATGGTAGACGATGGGGCCGCGCCGCGGGGTTTGTCGCCAACGGGGCCGGTGCCCTTAAGCTCTTCGTCCAGGGTGTTGGTGCCGGCTGTGGCATCGGGCTGCGGCTCGAAACGCGTGGCGGCCTTCTTCTGCTCGATCTGCTCGGACACTTCCGCCTTGCGGCTGCGCAGCCGGGCCAGATACTCGGGCTGGGCCGGCTTCGGCTCGCGCCCCAGCAGCTTATCGCGGACCCGCGCGGCATACGGTTTGGCCCAATCGAGATTGATCGTCACGCGCCGCACGAACACGTCGTAGAAGAACAGCAAGCTGGCCACCAGCACCAGCAGATGCCAAGCCTGCTGGCTGCTCGTGGCCTTGGGCAAGTCTTTGCGGAACGAGTTTACCTTGAGCAGCTCCTCCAAGCGATCTTGTTGCGCGGGATCCTCGATCAGTTCACCCGCCACGCCACCTTGCGGCTTCATGGCGGCCAAGGAGGTGAGCAGGGGCTCGTTGGTCACGCGCTCGCGAAACTCGGCCGAGTAGGGAACATTCACGCCCGTCTGAATCGGGGCCTGACCCGCGCCGGGGCTGAGGGCCACGAAATAGCTCCCCGCGTCTTTGGCATCGAACTCTCCCTGATAACGGCCCGGCGCCACCTGCTGCATCTTCAGCTCC
The DNA here is from genome assembly GCA_041748435.1 of Pirellulales bacterium. Taxonomy (GTDB): domain Bacteria; phylum Planctomycetota; class Planctomycetia; order Pirellulales; family JBGTDH01; genus JBGTDH01. The sequence continues at coordinate 9,583 of JBGTDH010000643.1, read as the reverse complement.
CGAGCACTCATATCGGGGGCCAGCGCCGTGCCGGCCAGGCTAAGCTGGTTGATGTACTCGTCGTCTTTATCGATGGCAGTGACGACGACGCGCACGCGACCATCGACCACATCGGTGGCGACGGAGAACTTCCCGAGGTCGCCCGTGGGCCGCATAGCCCACCGCACCATCTGGCTGAAGAACTTGTCGTAGCCGGGCCAATCGTTCCAGCTCTTGGCCCACCGGACGCCGGCATCGGACGTAAACGCCACGGTGCGACCCAGGCCATAGGTCCAGCTTGCCAGGATTACGTTGTTGTCTCCATCCTTGGGCATGGGAGAAAGCAACGCCATCTCGACCAAAGGGTTGTCTTTGACCGAGGTCATCACGTAGCCGGTGATGGGGGGCAGCGGCGCTTCGATGCCGCTGAGCATCTCGTGCGGATAATGAATCTGCGGCGAGAAACCATTCGCTTGCTCGTAGACCAGGGGGCGGGCTACCTTGCGCGCCTCGCGCTGAAAGATGCGCGGCAAGGCGTTGTTGTTGCGCACTTCGTAATACTTGCCGCCGGTGTCGAGCGCCAGTTGTTTCAAAGTTGCGCTATTGGCGGGCCCATGCGTGCCGATGGCCACGGTGCTCACGGTGACCTTCGCCGCCGCGAACGATCTCACGAGCAGGGGCGAAGGAGGCGCGGGATCGCCATCGCTGATCACGATGAAGTGCTTCACCGCGGCGTCGGGCAGACCGTTCATGGCCTTCAGCGCCAGCCGCATGGTGGGATCGAAGTCTGGCATGTCGCCGGGCGTCATCCGATCCAGATAGGCCAGCATCTTATTGCGATTAGGCCCCACGGTGACCATGCCCTTGGGGTTGTTCCACAGCCAGCTCTCCGTGCCGTTATATTGCAGAATGCCGCAGTAATCCTGGCTGCCCAGGGCCTTGATGGCTTCCGTGGCGATCACCTTCTGCCAATGGTTGCCGTCGGCCAGCTCGGAGGCATGCATGACCATGCCCAGGGCGCCCTTGGGCACCACCTTGGCGCTCTTGATCTGGAAATCGACCGGCATGGCCTTCTCCAGCTCCGTGTTGGTCCAGCCGCCGGCGCCAAAGCTGTTCTCGCCCCCGAGCATGATCAGGCCGGCGCCCATCAGCTCGGTGTTGCGCACCAGCATGCGAATCTGCTCATCGCTGAAGTTGGCAATGTTGTCGGCATCGCTGCCGCTGGAGCGCGGGACATCGGCCAGGATCACGCAGTCGTAGGGCTGCAGCTCCGCCAGGCTGGTGAAGAGCTGATCGCTGCCGCGCACGGTGACTTCGATGTTCTGCAGCCGCAATCGATCGATCAAGAACGCGTGCTGGCCTTTGTGCTCCTGATCTTCGATCAAGAGCACCTGTCCGCTGCCACGCACGTGGCTAAAGGCCGTGGCGCGATTGTTTTGCGGCATGCCGTCGTCCTGCTTCCGCTCCGGCACGAAGTTGGCCTCGTAGGTGTAGAACGCCGGCTGATCGACATTCATCCGCAGAGAGAAGACCCGCTTGCCCGGGAGCAGCTCCACGATGTCTTCGCTCAGCACGCTGGGCTGATCGTCGGTCTTTTTGGTCACCACCAGCTTGCCGCGGACGATGCCGGGGTCATTCTCCGTCGGCTGCGTGGTGTTGTTCACCACCACGCGCAAATCGAACGGCTGCCCTTTGCGCACGTCGCTGGGGATGGTCACTTTTTCGATGGCAACCTCGGCCTTGGTCGGAAAGCGGATCGGCAGCACGTCGATGCTGACTCCCGCCTCGGACATGCCGCGGGCTTGCTCCAGCGCATTGCCCAGGTTCTCGTTGCCATCGCTGACGACCACCACGCGCTTGGCGGCATCTTCCGGAAAACTGGCCTGCGCCAGCTTCAAGGCACTGGCCAGATTGCTGTACTCCGGGTCGGGCATCGTTTCGATGCGCTCCGGCACCTGCACCCTTTCATCGAAGGGTGGAACCTCGATCGCGGCCTCGCGGCCGAAGACAATCACGCCGGCCCGGTCTCCCTCTCGCCAGTGCTCGCGAATCGCGGCATTCACATAGTCGATCATTTCCTTCCGCTGCGATTCTGGAATGCTCAACGATTGATCGAGCAAGTAAATCACGGTGAGTTTATCGCTCGATTGCTTAAGCTCGATATCAGCGATCGCGCAGATGAGCAGCGTGAGCACTAGCGTGCGCGCCCCAATGGCCAATATCCGGCGAAACCGCCCCAATCCCGCCAGGCTCTGGTAGCTAAACCACCATAACAGCGGCAGCAAAGCCAGGAGCAGCAAGTACCAAGGGCTCTGGAAATCGAGCTCATATCCGAACATGGCTAGCCTCTGCCCCAACGGGCTCAGGTGAGTACAACTCGTTGCATGCGATGGTTATTCGAATCGAGCACATGCAATCTCCCTTGAGAGTCCAACTCTATTGCCCAGGGATTGAACAACTCGCCCTCTTTGCGTCCCTCTTTGCCCCAAGTGCCAAGCGATTTGCCGTCCCGCGTGAACTTCTGCACGCGATGGTTGCCGAACTCGCAGATATAGAGGTGGCCATCGCGGTCGAAGATCAAATCATAAGGATAGGACAGCTCGCCGGGGGCGCGGCCGTTGACGCCCCACAGGTCAAGCAGCTTGCCGGCGACGTCGAACACCTGAATGCGGTGGTTGCAGGCATCGGCCACCCAGATGCGGTCTTCGCCGTCGATGGCCATGTTCTGCGGCCGCACAAACTGCCCCGGCGCCGAGCCATGTCCGCCGAACTGCAGCAGGAACCGGCCATCGGGAGCGAACTTCTGAATGCGATCGTACTCGCCGTACTCGGACACATACAGGTTGCCTTGCGAGTCTTGCACGGCATCCGTCACCAGCCCGAACTCTCCGGGACGATTGCCAAGCGTGCCCCCCATTTTCTGGAGCAATTCACCCTGCGGCGAATAGACCAGCAACTGATAGTAGTGCGTATCGGCCACCAGCACGCGGCCTTCCTGATCGATCGAGAGACCCGTAGGCTTGCCGGCCTTGTGATCGGGAGTTTGCCAGCCGTGCAGGTACTTGCCATCGGCATCAAACACCTGGATGCGGGCCGTCATGTCGACGACATACAGCCGATCTTGGCGGTCAATGGCCATGGCCCGCGGCTTCTGCAAGCGACCGCCGGAGAGTCCGCGTCGCCCCCAGACGAGATCCAGCTTGCCGAGGGTGGGCGTCTGCCCCTCCTGTTCCTCGCATCCCGGCAGCGCGCAGAGGCCCCCCAGTCCTGCCAGGCACAGACCAGCAAACGACCGGCGATCAAGCGACAAAGACCGATCCACGGACCCACCTAATGTAAATGCCCGACCAGGAGATGTCCCGTCCATCGTCCCGCCGCGGCTCGGCATTGGCAAGCGGTTTTCCCGCGCGCAGCATGCCGGTCCCCCTTGTGTGCCCTAGCGAACCGGCCCGGTTCATTGCGAGTTAGAGCAGTTGAAACTCCGGCAGCATGACAACCATCCAGAGCAAGTCGGCCACACCCTCGGCCGTGGCGGGCGTTCCCAAGGTCTCCATGCCAATCTCCCGCTCGCTGCCCGAGGGCAGGCGGCACAACAGGCCGCGGTAGATGGCTTCCAGCAGTTTCTCGGCCGATTCGCCGTGTGTCTTAAGCAGGTTGGCCCCGCCCCGCGCCAGCGTGTCGGCCAGAATCTGGCCGTTGGCCAGGTCCAGGGCTTCCAGCGTGGTGAGCAGATCGGGACGCGTGGTGACCACCTGCTCGCGGTTGGGTCGCCCGAGGGTGCGCATCAGAGGATTGGCAGTCACCAGCGATGCCCGCACGGTGGGCACGCCGCCGGCCAGGCGTGCCTGCGGCACTTCGCCGATCAATGCCACGCGCTTCTCCGGCCCGGTGCTTGTGGTTTGCCAGATGCAATCCAGCAACTGCTCGGCAGTCATACGTCGGGCGATCGGTCCGGCATAGCGGAACTCATCGACCGCCGGCTCCTCCGCCAAGGTCGCCGTGCGGGCCTGATATGCTCGCGACGTGGCAATCAGCGCGAGCGTCTGCTTCAGATCATAGCCGTGCTCGACCAGGTGGCCCGACAGATAGTCGAGCAAGTCCTCGCTCCAGGCCGGGTTGCTCATGATATCGACCGGATGCACAATGCCGCGCCCCATCAACCGCTGCCAGAGCCGATTGACCATCGTGCGGGCAAAACGGCCGTTCTCCGGCGATGTCAGCAACTTTGCCGTTTGTGCGAGGCGTTGCGGCTTGGTTTGCTCTGCGTCGATCGAACCCAGCTCGGGGTACACGAACCGCGGCGCGGCAATCTTGGCGGTGGGCTTATCGCAGCGATGAATCTCCAACGGCTCGTCGGCCAGAATGGCGGCCAGGCCATAGGCGTCGTCGAGTTTCCAATCGTCGATGAAGCTGTCGTGGCAGCTCGCGCACTTCATGTTGATGCCCAGGAACACCTGCGATAGATTCTGGGCGAACTGCACCTCGCGCGTCTGGCTGGCATTCACACGTCCCCGCCAGCGGATGCCGCCGATGAAGCCCTCGCTCTCCGGCGTGGGGCTGATCAGCTCGCGCACGAACTGATCGTAGGGCTTGTTCGTCAGCAGCGACTGATACAGCCAGGCGGTGATCTGCTTGCGGCCGCCATCGATGTAGCCGGTGCCGGCGTAGTCGTTTCGCAGCAGATCGTTGAAGAACGTGAGCCAATGGTCGGCGTAGGCTCGCTGGTCTGCCAGCAAGTGCGCTACGAGCCGGTCCCGCTTATCGCGCGCTGGATCGGCCGCGAAGGCTTCTTGCTCGGCGGTCGTTGGCAACAGGCCCACCAGATCCAGATAGACGCGTCTCTGGAAGGCGGCATCGTCGATGCTCTCCGGCGACGCGATCTTCTGCTTCTCGAAATACGCATCCACAATGCGATCCAACGGATGCCCGCGCCCGTTCCTTGCCGCCGGCAGCTCCACCGATCGCAATTTCAACGGCCGCGCATCCTGTGCGCTCGCAGTCAAGCCGGAGATAAAGACTGCGCACAACGTCAAGATCACGAACCGAAGCCGCATAGGAATCTCTCGTCAAAACATGCGTAACGCAACAGCCCGCTCCGTCGAACAGTAATCCGCCTGTCGAGCGAAAGCCAATTATATCAGAACACGCGGACCGCAATGACAGCACGCTGTCATCCTTGGTTCGGACGGGACTATGAAGTGTTCAACGCCGCGATCCTTTGCTCACGCGTTGGTTCATGTCGTCGGGCCGGGCACTTGATGGTGGCCACGGACAATCGTGGCGACGAGTTTCTGGACTCCCGTGCGTCATGAATGTTCCCAAATCTCAGGAGATAGGAGCGAGAAACAGGGCACTTTTCGATTTTCCGGACCACTACCCCCCGTATTCTCCGCGCGTATCTGGAAATTTCGTAACGGATCCATTTGGGGCCAATGCAGCCGGCGAGCAGGGGCGGCAGCATTGCCTGCGCAGCGTTGTCCTTAGGCGCTCTGCTCGGCATTGACCCACTTAGTCCGTCTGCCTAGCATTCCATCGAGCCTGCTCAGGTCGGAATAGTCGGAACAGATCGAGACACTTTATCCCTGCGGCGTCGCCCTCCCAATGCGCCAACCGCTGCGAATTGCGATTGTCTTGGCCAGCGGCGCCGGAATCCTGATCGGCGCTTCGGTGCTGGCGGTCTATCGGGCATCCCAGCAAGTGCCCGACTTCTATGCCCAGGCCATCACGGCCGATACCCAGCGCCAGGCCGCGGCCAGCAAGGAAATGCTTCGCACAGCCACCACGCTGGTCAACGCCGCCCAAAAGGAGGGCGTGTGGGAGGCCGAGTTCACCGAGGAGCAAGTCAACGGCTGGCTGGCGGTAGACCTGGTCGAGAATCACGGGCAAGTGCTGCCGCGGGAAGTGCATGATCCCCGCGTGGCCATCCGCCCCGACGGGCTAAGACTCGGCTGGCGGTGGCGCGGCGATGAGCTTTCCACCGTCTTTTCGCTCGATGTGCAGCTTGGCTTGAGCGAGCCGAATGTCGTGGCCCTGACCGTTCGCGGAGCGCGGGCCGGAACCGTGCCGCTGCCTTTGGGAAAGGTGCTGGATACCGTAACCAATGCTGCCCGCGAAATGAACTTGCGGCTGGAATGGAAGAAATCGCATGGACATCCGGTGGCGCTGGTGCGCGTGCCGGCGCCAGATAGCGAAGAGCAAAAGATCATCATCGTGGAACATTTGGAGCTGCGCGAGGGGGCGATCTACCTATCCGGTCGCACGGTGCCGGGAGAGGAATGGTCGGCCACGCGCGACTGGACGGCCTTCCTGGAACAGATCGGCGAGCATGGCGAAACCGAGACACAGGCAACGAAAACCGGGCCGGTCCAAGCAGCCGCCGGTCGCAAACTGTAGGCGGGTTTCTCCGAAACCCGCTTGCCGGTCTCGAAAAGACCGGCCTACATTGGCCCGGCAGCGGAGATCAGCCCGACTCCAGCCGGAAAGTCCACTGAATCGGATCGCCCGGGTCTTGCAGCAAGAGCACGCGCCCCGAGAGGCGTCGGCCCAAGAGTGTCAGCTCGATGCGGTCGCTCGACTCGGCGAGTAGTTGAAACTCTCCTTCATCCCACCGGGTCACGCTGCCGCGATCTCCGGAGACCGGCCCTTCGTACTGCAAGTAGGCCATCCGATGCACGGCCAACTCCAAGGCTGCCACGATGCCCGGACACTGCGGCTCCTCCGAAAGTGCCCAGGTGCGCAACGCGCCCTCGTGCTCGAGCATGAAGTCCCAATGCAGGCCGCGCGAAAGATTCGCGGGCGTCTCGTGCCGCAGAATGACAAAGCGAGGCATGCTTAATCGATGACCGTGGTCTTCTCGATTTCCGTCAGCGGTTGGGCCATGCCATCGCTCTTGAGCAGCGCCTCCAAAGACACTTCTCCCGCTTTCTGCGTGTTCACGCGAACCCGGAACGTCAACTTCTCTCCGGGCAAGAGTTCTGCGATGGGCTTGAAGCGCACATTGCGCCCGTTATCAATTTCGTAGGTGGTGCGCTCGCCGGTTGTCCCCAGACGCTGCACCGCCAATTCCGGCGGAGCAACGACCAGCAGCGCCACGTTGCGAGCGGGCGCCGAGCCTTTGTTAACGACTTGAATCTCGTAGGTCAGAGGCTTGCCCGCCACGACGGGATCGGACAGGTCATTAACGGACAACTCCAGAAGGCTCTCGCTGTTGCCAATCTGCAGGCATGCCTCGGCCTCATCGGTGGCGCTTTCGGCGCTTGTCACCGTGACCCGTGTGCAGGCGCGTGCCCCCAGTTTCTGGCAGCGAGCGTTGAGCTTGAAACTGGCCGACTTTCCGGCCGCCAGCGAAGGAATCTTCCAGTACAGTTGCCCGCCTTCGGTCCATTGGTAGCCGCTCGTGGCTTGCACGGGATACAGCTCTTTGTCCTGCTCGACGGTGACGGTCAGATTTGTCAGCGGCCCTTCGCCCGTGTTGAACACTTCGATGCCCAGGTCGGCCACGGCATCGATCTGCTGTGGCGCGTCAGGGCCTGTGACCTTTACGTCGAGCGATGCCTTGACCGGCGGCTGGCCGCGCGAGGGCAGATCGAACGTTCCTTGATTTGGATTCTGGATCGAGCCCGTGGGAGGCGGCGGCAATCGGAGCGGCGGCTCGGGATTGGTCGCCGCGGGAGGCGCTCCCGGCAGCATGGCGGTTACGCAGGCATCGGCCGACCCCCCCGCGCCTGAGGTGCTGCGCACTTCCACGCGATTGCACAGCCGCCCGGCATGCACCACGCGGAACGTCACGCCCAACGTGGTCGATTGTCCGCCTGCCAGCTCACCGAGATCTTTCTCGATGGGGCTGGCGGCCGCCTCGTGCTCCAGCCCGGCGCCGAAAGCATCAGTAATCATCAGGCCGGCGACCGGCAGCGCGCTGCGGTTGGTCACGGTGATCTGGAAGGTGACGCGATCGCCCACGAGGACATTGTCCGAACCGGCCACGTTGACGCGCACTTCAAGATCGGAGGCGCCCACGGCGGTGTTGAGACAGTCTTGGGACGACTGACCATCGGCAGTGCGAGCCACGGCGCAGTTGTTGAACGCGCCAAGTTGCTCCGCGCGGAAGTTCACCTCGATGGTGCGCAATTCTCCGCCGCGAAGGTCGCCCAGTTTCCATTCCAGTTGATTGCCCACCACCGTGGCGATGGGGTTGCTGCTGGCATACGTCAGGCCCGCCGAGAGTTGGTCATACACCGTAACATCCCGCGCACCGGCGCTAGCAGCTTGAATCTCGAGCCGATACGTCACCAGCGCCCCCAGCGCAGCCTGCGACGGTCCCACTTTGTGCAACACAATGCCGGCATTCGGCAGCGCCGGCGGCGGAAAGTTGGATTGAGCGGCCGTCGGGGGAATACTGGGCAGCGCAGGCTGCGGCGTGGCCGGTATCAACGGACGCGGTCCGCCGGGCTCCGGGATCGGCACGTGCGAATGCTCGCCCGATGTCTGCGGCAACTCGACGACGGGCGGCGTGGGCGTGATGATCTGCGGCGCAGCGCCCAGCGGCACGGGGCCACCCAGGATGCGCGCCCGATACGCACAGTACGGCGTGCGGCACCCGGTGACGAGCAGCGTCGCCAGCGTCAGCACTGCCATCAATCGCTTCAGATTATGCGGATAGTTTTGCATGGAATGTGTCGGCGTGTGGAAAACTCGTCCACCATCACCACCTTAGCACGCTTTTGGCCACATGCGGCGAACTCGCCACGCGGGCCGTGGTAAAACCGCCACACACGGCTCCGCAGGAGAGCATCGCGCAAGCGGTAACAACTGTGACGCCTGAATCGGATGGGCAGAGTAAATGCGGGGCGCGACCTCGTTCCCTCGTCGCGCTGGTGCATTGTACGCGCGTGTCCAGTCGCCGAAGCAAGTACGCTGATCTTTGATCTTACCGGCGAACGGGGGATGCCTTACCGGCGAGCGGGGGACGTAAGTCCCCTGGTGGTTAGCGCGCCGACAATGCTTGCTAGCTGGCGCCGCCGGGGGGAACTGAGAATGCCGTGCTCCGATTACGGCTTCACGGCCAGGCGTGCCGGCGCAAGCGGCGCCAACTGCGCCGCAATCTCTTCTTGCAACGAGCCCGTGGCGCGGCGCAGGGCAATCTGAAAGTACGTCTTGGCGAGGCCAACCTTGCCCGCCCTCTGGGCTTCGCGTCCGCGACGCAACAGATCGACCGCTTCCGCCAGCTGGGCCGACTCTTTCTGCTGCGCGATTTCGCTCAAGCTTCGGAGCGGTAAGTCGCGCGAAGCCTGCGGCACCGCATTCCCGTTAGACCGGGGCTTGCCTCGCAAATCTTCGTCCATGCCACGCAGATCGTGGATATGAGCCGATGCGTGCAACCCGGCTGCATGATGCTCGAACCCGAACGCGGCATTCCCACCCGGTCCCGGCGTCCCATACTGGTTTCGACCCGAACGCACGCGTCCCACGCCTCCCATATAAGCCCCACCCCGATCCGGCACCAGCACGGTCGTCGCCACGCTGAAGCTCGACAACGTCGGCAATTGCACGGCCTGAGCCAGCAGCGTGCGCGCGTGGAGAAGAGCACTCGCCACCCCCAACAGCA
>JBGTDH010000642.1:0-3736 GCA_041748435.1 Pirellulales bacterium | reverse complement strand
CTCCAAATGGTCTTAAAACAGCGATGCTCCCAGTCCGACGTTAAACTTCCGTATTACGTCATAAACCACCGTGCCGGGCGTTTGCTCCACGCTTACCACGTCCCCGGCGGCCAGCCGCAGGTTGGCTTGCCCGTCGTGGCGCCTGCCTCCAGCGTGCGCATCGATCTGGTGTCCGCGGCGCAGGAGGGTCGGGGCGGGCACTACCTGGACGACGGCGACGTGGTGATGGTCGAGCGTCGCGATCCCAAGCCCATTCACGTGCTGGGCCTGGTGCGCAAGCCCGGCCAGTACGAGTTGCCCACGCGGCAGGAGATGCATTTGCTGGACGCCATTGCCGTGGCGGGCGGGCTGGACATTCCCTGGGCGGAGAACGTGATCGTGATCCGGCAAGTGCCGGGTCGCAAAGAGCCGGCGCAGATCAAGGTAAAGATCAGCGAAGCCAAGCGCGACGGCCAAGCCAATCTGCGGCTGGCGGCCGGCGACGTGGTGAGCGTCGAGCAAACGCCGGGTACCGTGGTGTACGACGTCATTCGGAAGTTCAACGTCGGCCTGGGCGCCTCACTGTTCTGAGAATATGCAGCACGATTCAGAAAACGCTCCGACCGACGCTTCGATGACGCAAGCCATCCACCAAGTGGTGCAGTTTGCGCGCGTCGTGCGCTATCGGCAGAACGTGGTGCTGCTGGCGCTGCTCGTGGCGGGCCTGTTGGGTGCGCTCTATTACGCCACCGCCACGCGTTACTACGAGGCCAAGGCATCGCTGTTGATCCTGCAAACCGGCTCGGAGATGCTCAACACCTCCATCAAGTCGGAGAACACCACGCAAACGCTGATGCCCACGTATGAGCGTCTGCTCACCAGCGCCGTGGTTCTGGAAGCCGCGCTGAAGCACGTGGGACCGCAGGATCGGATTGATCTTGCAGACCAGCCGCAAGATCGTTGGCTGGAGCTGCTGCGCAAGAATCTCAGCGTGAGCACGGTCCGCCGCACGAACTTGCTGGAGGTGAGTTATCGCTCCCGCAGCCCGCAATCGGCTGTGGTGATTGTGAACGCCCTGGTGCGGGCTTATCTGGAGTTCATGGAGCAGACGCACAAGGGGACCGCGGGCGAAATCATCGCCGTGCTGACGCGCGAAAAGTCCAGCCTGGAGCAGCGACTGGCCGGCAAGGAGTCCGAAGTGCTGGACATTCGCCGCCGCTTTGGCGACATGGGCATTCGCAGCGGAGACAAGGTTCTGCATCCGGTGGTGCAGCGAGCCGTGCAAATGAACGAGGCCCTGATCGAGGCCCACAAGAAGCGGCTGCAGGTGCAAGCGACGCTGACCGGGCTGCATCGCTCTCTGCAGCGGGGCGAAGACTTGCAGCAGCACCTGCTGGCGATTGAAGACGTCGTGGGGCGGCAACTGCTCCTCAACGGCCTGGGATTCAGCGAGCGCGATGCCACCACGCAGGCCTCGATGGAACGCAGCCTGATCGAAGTGCAGGCCGAGCTGAGCAGCGTGCAAGAGTACTTCGGGCCCGCGCATCCGCGAGTCTCGGAGTTGCAGGAACGCATTCGCATTACCGACCGGTATCTCAACGGGTATCAGGAAAAGATCAATCAGAAGCTGGCGCACGTTCGCGAGACGCAGTTAGGTCCGCTGTTGGTGCAGATGCTGCAACAACGCCTGGGAGAAGCCTGGGACCATGAGCAGTCTTTGGTGCGCGGGTTCGATCAGGCGCGGCAAGAGGCGGTGAGTTTGAATGGCGAGCTGGCGAAACTGGAGATGGCCGAGCAGGATCTGAAGTGGCTGCGCGAGTTGCGCGAGACCCTGTTGAATCAGATTGCCAGCGTTGATCTGAAGCAGGATCAAGGCGATATTCGCACGGCCGTGGTGAGCGAGCCGGTGGTGCAGGAGCGTCCCGTTTCGCCGCGGCTTTCCCTGCTGGGTGCGATGTGCCTCGTCGGTGGCTTGCTGGGCGGGTTGTGCCTGGTCTTCGCCTTCGATGCCTTGGACGATCGCTTCCGTTCGCCCGATGAGTTGAAGCTCCAGTTGGGCATTCCCGTTCTGGCCATGGTGCGGCGGATGGACAATCTGGCCACCAAGGGGCTGGAGGCGTTGCAGGTCTTCGCGGCGCCGCGGGATGTGGCCAGCGAGGCCTTCCGCACACTTCGCACCACGTTGGCGTTCTCCGGCGAGGCAGCGCAGCGCATTGTGATCTCCAGCGCCGAGCCGGGCGATGGCAAGACCACCGTGCTGGCCAATCTCGCGGCCTCCTATGCTCAGGCTGGCAAGCGCACGCTAATGATCGATGCCGACATGCGACGTCCGGGGCTCACGACGCTCTTGGACCTGCGCGCCGATGGCGGCTTGTCCGATGTGTTGCGATCGGAGCGCCCCGTGGTCGAGCTGGCCCGCGAGCGCATTCAGAAACTTCAGCAAGATCAACTTGAAGTGCTGCCTTGCGGACCGCGTCCCGCTAACCCAGCGGAGTTGCTGGCTTCGGAACGGTTTTCCGATCTGCTGGCCTGGGCGGAGACGGTCTATGACCAGGTGCTGGTCGATGCTCCGCCCGTGCTGGCCGCCAGCGACGCCGCCATCATCGGCCGCCTGGTGGATGGCGTGGTCCTGGTGGTGCGGCCGGATAAGAATCACCGCCGGCCCGTGGTTCGCGCCGTCGAGAGCTTCAGCTCCCTGGGCGTTCGCCTGATGGGCGTGGTGATCAATCGCCTCAGCGGCGGCAAGGACGAAGGCTATTACGAGTACGGCTATGGCGTCGGATACGGCTACGGCTATGGAGTGGACTACGGCCACGCCACGGAAGTAGAGACGTCGCCCACGACGTTGGGCGAAGCGGGCCTGGAGCTAACCGCGGCCAGCGTGTTGGCCGGTTCGGAGCAGAAGCCCGCCCGCCGCGCGGCCTGAAAGAGCAAGATGCCCCACGAGCGCACCCATCGCCGAACGCATTCCGCCGACCGCCCCGAGCGCGGCGAAGCGTTGCTGCGCTTGGTCGATGCCGGGCTGGCGGGGATCGTGTTCGTGTTGCCGATGTGCATGGGGGGCCGGCAGGCACTCGGTCAATTCTTGTTGCTGGCATTGGCGACGGTCGTGTGTGCCGCCTGGGCGGCGAGACAAGCGATCGTGCCAGAGCCTCGTTGGAGAAGCACCGCCGCACACGGGCTGCTGCTGGCGGGCGTGATGCTCGTGGTCGTGCAGTTGCTGCCGCTGAGCGAGTCGTGGATCGCGCGGCTCTCTCCGGAGTTGCCGGGACTGCTGCCGTTGTGGATGAGCACGGCGGGCGAGGTGCAAATCGATTCCTGGAATCAACTCTCCCTAGCGCCGGACGTCACGCGCGAGGGGTTGTTCCAATGGCTGGCGTACTCGGCCCTGTTTGTCGTGACCGTGCAACGCATTGCCACCACGCGCGATCTGGAACGCCTGCTCCGCTGGATTGCCTGGTCGACCGTGGCGATGGCCGGCTTCGGGCTTGTGCAATACCTGATGTCCAACGGAAAGTTCTTCTGGGTTTACCAGCATCCGTTCCTTTCGACCGCCGATTGCGTGCGGGGCGCGTTCAGCAATCGTAATCACATGGCCCACTTCCTGGCCTTGGGACTGGGGCCGCTGTTGTGGTGGGTGCAAGCCACCTGCCGATCCGGCGAGTCGCGAAACTCGCTGCGAAGCGGTCTGGCGGCGCTCTCCGTGGGCGTGGTTCTTTTCGCCGGACTGATGACGTTCTCGCGCGGCGGCGCGATC
>JBGTDH010000641.1:0-4485 GCA_041748435.1 Pirellulales bacterium | reverse complement strand
GGCTGTTGGTATCTCGCTGGATGCGCTTTCCCGGGCTGACGGTGCTGGCCATCCTGACGGGCATCTCCTGGCTGGCATTCTCCTTGCAAGCGGCGCAGATTCGCGCGTGGCGGGATCTGCGCCTGGCGACGCCACTCGTGGCGATCGGGCTGGGAGTTCTCAGTATCTGGCTCACGTTCTTCTTCATTCTGTGGCAGGAGCACGGCTGGCGACTCTCCGAGAGCGACGAGCTGATCGCGGGCCTGCGCTACAACATTGTGGGCATCGGCCTGCGAGAGGAATCGGCCAAGCTGCTGTGCTTCTTGCCCCTGCTGCCGTGGCTGGTCTGGAAACGCGATGAGCTCGCGGCGCTGGTCAGCGCAGGTTGTGTGGGAATCGGCTTTGGGATGGAGGAGAACATCGGCTACCTCGGCAGCAGCATGGCCACCGCCACGCTGGGCCGGTTACTAACCGCCACGCCCCTGCACATGGCTCTGACGGGACTCGTGGGATTGGCGGCCTATCGGGCTTGCCGCTGGCCGCGCGATTGGGGGCTGCCCTTTGTGGCCACGTTCTTCACGATCGTGCTGGCGCACGGCCTGTACGACGCCTTTCTTCAACTGCCGGCGCTGGAGCAGTACGGCATGGGCTCGTTCATCATCTTCGCGCTGGTGGTGTATCAGTTCTTCCGCGAGTTGCGTCCGCACCTGCATCGCCGCGGCGAGCCGGTGAGCCTGACGGCCAACTTCCTGGCATGCGTGGCCTTGGTGGCGACCGCGAACTTCGTCTACCTCTGCGCCGCCGTCGGTTGGCGGCACGCCGCGGAGGTGCTGGGGCAGGGCATCGTCGCTCAAGGCCTGATGGTTTACTTGTTCCTGCGCGAAATGCCCGACGGCTTGACGGACATCTAGTCTAAGTCTAGTCCTGGAGCGCCGCTCCCGGACCGTTTATAACGGACGCATTCCAGCCTGCTCCCCAAGACTTCCCGACTCCCATGATGGCCACGAAGCTTGCCCTGCCGATGTTGCTGTTGCTGCTCGCTCCCCTGTCGGCTGCGGCCCAGACCACGCTGGAGTCGCGGCTCAAGCCGCTGGTTGATGCCCATAAGGGCGAAGTGGCCGTGATGGTCAAGCATCTTGAGACGCAGGAGACATTTTCGCATCGGGAGAAAGTGCCGCAGGCCACGGCCAGTCTGATCAAGTTTCCCGTCATGATCGAGGCCTACCGGCAGAGCGAGGAGGGAACGCTCGATCTGGACGATACGGTCACGCTTAAGGAATCGGACAAGGTGCAGGGTTCCGGCATTCTCACCACACACTTTTCCGCGGGCGCCACGTTCTCTCTGCGAGATGTTATCCGCATGATGATTGCTTTCTCCGACAACACCGCCACGAACATGGTGCTGGATAAGATCGGCCTGGCCGCCACGGGCACAACGATGGAAAAGCTGGAATGCCCGAACACGAAGATTCATGCCAAGGTTTTCAAACGGGAAACCTCGATCTTTCCCGAACGCAGTCAGCAGTTCGGCTTGGGAAGCACCACGGCCGCCGAGATGATTCGTCTGCTGGAGCTGCTGCATCAGGACAAACTCGTCAGCAAGGACGCGTGCCGTGAGATGCTGGTCCATCTGAAGAAGTGCGACGACAAGCAGAAGTTCCCCAAGTTGCTGCCCGCCAACACCGTGATTGCGTTCAAGACCGGGAGTGTGAGCGATTCTCGCACGGCGGCGGGCATCATCACCACGCCGGGCGGGCCGGTGGCCGTGTGCGTACTCACCACCAAGAACGCCGACCTGCGGTTCGCGGCCGACAACGCCGGCGACGTGCTTTGCGCCAAGATCGCCAAGGCCGTCTTCGACCACTTCCCCGGCCCGCCGTAAGGTCCCGGCAATGGCAACGCTCGCTTAGAGCTTCGGGTTAATAGGAGGCACAACTAAAACCCGCGGGCGGCGCGAATGTCGTCGAAGTCGCGGAGGTGGTAATCGATGCCGGCGTAGTCCAGCACTTTGCACAGGCCACGCAGCGCGACGCCCAGGCCGTCCGGTCCGCTGAAGCCGCCGAACTGGCCGCCACCCTTCACGTGCGGCTCCAGATCGAGGAACACGCCGGGAATGCCGCGCCGCTTGAGCTTCTGCTCCAGCTTGGGAATGTGGTTGCGGAAGTCCTTGAGGATGGTCTCGTGCCCGCTCTCCCCCAAATCGGCCGGCACGAAGTGCTTCAGGGCCTCTTCATCGACGTGGATGGTGCGTCCGTGCATCGGCGCGGGATGGCGATAATCTTTGATGTGCATCCACCCCAACCCCGGCTTCATGGCCAGGTATTGATCGAACACGTCGCTGGGCGGGAAGCCTTGCGTAATGACGTTGCCGGCATCGAAGATCAGCACCAACTCGGGATGATTCACCTTGCGGTGAATGTCGGCCATTAGAGTGCCCGTCTGTCCCACCAGATTGGCTTCGATCTCCAGGCCAAACGTTAGATCGCTGCGGAGACACACATCGGCAATCTGCCCCAGGCGGTCCGCAACTTCCGTCAGGTGCTCGCGCGGATCGGTGCCCCGCGGATGATAGAAGGAGAATCCGCGAATAAGCTTGGTCTCAAAGGCGTGGGCCATCTCGCAGGCCTTCTTCACATCGTTGGCCAGATACTTCTTGAAGGGGATGTAAGCGTTTTTGGTGCCGTCCTCCACGTCCTTGAGCTTGACCTTGCCGATCGGAGAGCCGATCGAAGTGACGTTCATGCCGTATTCGTCTTCCAGGTGACGAACGTGCGTGATCTCGGACCTGGTGAGCTTCATTACGTTCTTCACGCCCTGGCCGGCGTCGATGAAGCGCAAGCTGTAATACTGCAAGCCTACGGCGGCGAAGGCGGCAAACTGCTGGACGGCTGTCTTCTGGTTGGCGGCTTCATCGGCGAAGCCGCTCAAGATCACGCGAGGATTCTCGGCCATACGTGCGGTGCTTTGCTGTTCTCGAACGGGAGAGCGGGAGAGGACGCCAAGGCCCCGCATTGTGGGATGCGCTGGCGGGACGTGCAAGGGGGAGGGATGAAGTGAGCAGGGCGATGAGGTCTTGTCGGGTCGAGTTCATGGTAAGCGTTCTCCAACAGTGGGAAAGAACGAACCGGCAATCGGCGTGGCTCCAATCACTTCGACGGTTATGCGAACTCCTGGCAGTAACTTCGCCCCACGTGTGGCCCGCGTTACGCCGTCGCTAAGTATGAGTTCTCCATCCCGCGCTCGTAGACAAACGGAGGTGGCAATCCTTGAATCGAGTTGCCATGCTTGCTGATCTGCCGTGCCAGTTTTGCGGGGTCCGCGCCATCACGTCGACTCCACGGCAAACGAAGCGTGCTCGGATCGACATCGATGAAAACTGCCATTACCTGATCGCACATCCAATAATCCTGTTAGGCGATTCAATTGTACCCTGTCCCGAACGCTCGCGGTACGATTGAGCAAACGTGAAATAAGCACCCCTTGCGCCTGTTGGTGTCCATGCAGTTTCCGCTCTTCGTCTACGGCACCCTCAAGCAGGGAGAGCGCAACTTCGAGCGCTATTGCCGGGGCGTGCGGTCGATCGAGCCGGCTACGGTGCTGGGGCGGTTGTATCACCTGCCGTACGGGTATCCGATGCTCGATGTTCCGCAGGAGCATGTGCTGGCGACGGGCACGGCTGACTATGCTCGCGATGCGGAGATGCTGGCCGAGCTGGAGCAGCGGAGCAGAAAGCCGGGTAGCGATCCAGGGGGAGATTGGGTGGCGATCTGCGGTGAGATTCTCACGTTCGACGATCCGCTAGAGCTTGGGCGATTGGCGGGGCTCGATGCGCTGGAAAACTTCCGACCGGGGGAGACGAGCTTGTATCGTCGCGTGATCGTGCGATTGCTGTCGCCGGATCGGTTGGTTTGGACCTACGTGGCCGCCGGACGATTGCCGCCCGGGGCGGTGCGCATCGAAAACCGTTGGACGGGAACGCACTAATGGACCCGGTCGCCATTATCGGGGCCAGTGTTCGCGCGGCGGCATTCTCTGCGCTGCGGGGCGGATTGCAACCCTATTGTGCCGATCTGTTTGCCGATGCCGATCTGGCGGCGCGGTGTGTGGCACGGCGGGTCGAACATTATCCCCACGATTTGACCGAAGCGCTGGAGACGTTACCAGCGTGTCCTTGGCTGTACACGGGTGGACTCGAGAACCATCCGAAGTTGGTGGAAACAATCGCGCCCGCGCGGCCGTTGCTGGGCAATCCCGGCAGCGTGTTGCGTTCCGCCCGCGATCCCCAACGACTGAGCGAGGTTCTCCGACAAGGCCCGTGCCGCTTTCCCGATTGGCAGCCCACCTCGGCCGGCTTGCCGCGTGACGGATCATGGTTGCGCAAAGGCGTTGGCTCTTCCGGTGGGCTGCTCATCGAAGCGTGGGACGCCAAGGCGCGGGACATCGTTTCGCATCGCCATTATTTTCAGCGGCGTATCGTTGGCCGTTCGGCGTCGGCCGTGTATGTCG
>JBGTDH010000640.1:0-2822 GCA_041748435.1 Pirellulales bacterium | reverse complement strand
CTTCGGTCCTACCAGGTGCTTCGAGGTGTCCTGCAAGCCCTGCAGCAGCTTCGGCAGGTACATGCGGCCCGCCAGCCCCAGCTTGGGTTCTTCGATCCAGCGAATCTCGGAGTCGTTTGCTTGCATAAGATGCGTTGCCTGTTGCTCGTTTAACGTAATGACGCGCTTGCGGTTTCGCGACCCGTGGCCGAACGCCGTTCATCCATCGGCCCGAGTGTAGTAATGGCCACGAGTGAGACGGCCGCCACACTCCAGCCGATGAGGGCCTGCGTTACGACGGGACTCAGCTCCAGCCACGCGGCGATCTGGTTGCCATACTCCAACACAATCGCGGTAGCCACGAGATTCACCAGCCCCAAGGGCAGCAGCACTTTCCAGGACAGATTCATGAGTTGATCGAAGCGAAACCGGGGGAAACTCCAGCGGACCATCATGAAGCCGACCACCACGGCCAGCATCTTGAACATCAGCACGAGCACGCGCAGGATGGCCGTGCCCCAGCCGATCTCGTCTCCAGAGCCAGTGATTCCCCAGAAGTGCCAGCCGCCGAGGAACAGGATCGTGATCAAGAACGCGGCAGCCACCATGTGCAGGAATTCGGCGATCAGGTACAGCAGCAGCTTCATGCCGGCGTACTCGGTGTGATAGCCGCCGACGAGTTCTTGCTCGCACTCGATCAAGTCGAATGGCAGGCGTCCGGCTTCCGCGCAGGCGGCGATGGAGAACACCAGGAAGCCCAACGGCTGCACGAGGAAATACCACGCGCCCGTTTGCGCCTGCTCCGTGATGATCGTCTCGAGTTGCAGCGAGCCGGAGAGCAGCACGACGCCCAGGATGCCCAGGCCGAGCGGAATCTCGTAGGAGATGAGCTGCGCACTCGATCGCAGCGCGCCCAGGAAGCTGTATTTGTTGTTGCTGGCCCAGCCGCCGAGGATTACACCATAGACGGCAATGCTGGACACGGCAAACACGTAGAGCATGCCCACATCGATGCCCGGGGCCACCACTAGTCGAATGGGATTGTTGTCTCCTTCGATGCCCAGGCTCTTAGGCAACACGCTGCCGAAGGGAATCACGGCGAACACAGCCAGCGCGGCGGCCAGGATGGTGATCGGCCCCAGGAAATAGAGCACCTTATCGACATGCTTCGGCGTGTGCTCTTCCTTGAAGATGAACTTCAACCCATCGGCCAGCGGCTGCCCCAGACCGAACAGCCGAATCTTCGTCAGCGGCACGCCCACACGGTTGGGTCCGATGCGATCCTGCACCCAGGCGGCGATCCAGCGCTCCAGCAGCACCAGATACGCCGCGGCGGTCATCAGGCCACCGATAAGGATGGCGATCTTGATCAGAGCTTCTAGAATGGTGGGCAGCATTGGCGGATAAGCGGAATTGCAAATTGAAAATTTCAAATTTCAAATTGGCGGATTACTGTTTTGTGCGTTTGGATTGTCGAGAAGCTTTGACGGTGACGATGGACTTGCCGATGATGTTGCATAGTTGATTGCACTCGTCCAACAGGTTGCCCATTTGCCCATCGCTCAAGAGTTCGGTCTTGATAATCAGGCGGATCCAACTTCGTGATTCGCGCAGTTCCTTCAGGCAGATTCGCAGCTTGTGGACAAAGTCGTTCGCACTCTCGGCCCCGCATGCTTCCTCATAGTTCGGCGCGGGCGACGTTCCGCAACGGACGAGTTGCCCCGCAATATGACGCCCCAAGCGAGTGTCTGGTAGGGCGTCCACCACCTTGCCGATGCGCGCTGCGAAACACAGCAGTCGCTCCGACAGTTCATCCGCGTCCACATGCCAACTCCTCAATCTGCAATTTGAAATTTGCAATTCGCAATTTGCAATCTCCTTCACACTCCGGCCAGCAGGTTGGCTCGAAGATCGACGCCGGTCTCCGGAATGGTCCCGCTCGCGCCGGCGAAAAACGGAATCGTGGCGGCGATCTCGGCCAGCACCGTGCTGGCCTTGTACATTCCGGTCATCTCCAGCAGTTGCCAGTAAACGCTGCCTTCGACCCGCGCGCCGGCGGGCGGTCGAACGGCCCAGCGGAACGTCTGGAGAATGTCCTTGTAGTTAACATACGAGCCTTCGCGCTCCGCCCACGCGGCGCCGGCCAGCGCGTACGTGGCCCGTTGCCACAGAGGGGAATCGAACAGGTCCTGCACGACGAGTGCCTTGAACGGCAAGAACTTGCGGGCCGTGGCGTCGTCGATGAAGTTCGTCTTGTACCCGCCGCTGAACCACGCGGCGCCGAACTCGCCGGCATCGACCCGCGCCAGCAATTGCTCCCACGTCACGAGCGGCCCGGTCGTGAAGTGTTTCGCGATCTCTTCCACGCCGCGGCGATTGGGACATTTTTCGGCATGGATCACGAAGCTGGTCGGGAACCGCTCGTCCTGGCCCTCGACGGGAATCGGCCCCACGGCGACGACCGCCTCCGGATCGAGCTCACGAGCGAGTTTCGCCAAAAGATACGCTTCTTCCACCGTCAAATGCGGCGAAAGGACCGCGGCCAGCCGGCCCGCGGCGCGAAGCTGAGCCGGCAGATCACTCAGAACCTGATGCCACTCGGTCTCGACGAGCGTGAACTGCTCGCGACGATAAGCGCCGACCTTCCGCTCCTCGCTGTGAACATGGTGATAGCCGTAGCGGCCTTCGTCGCACATCCACCACTGATTAATGCCGGGATTCTCGCGCGGCTTCAGGCGGTAGACGTGGTCCTGATTCTCTTCGATAAAAATGGAACAGCCGGTCGAGCAGCCCCCGCACACGTGGGCATGCCGCTTCATGAACCAGACGCGCTGCTGATACAG
>JBGTDH010000639.1:0-4817 GCA_041748435.1 Pirellulales bacterium | reverse complement strand
GCCGAAATTGATCACGAGTCCGAGCTTGAGCCCAGTTAGTCGCAAGTAGGTCAGCGTCTGGGCCTCGAAGACTTCATGATATTTGGAGGTCGCCTTGCATTCGACGATGACCAGCCCGCCGACGATCAAGTCGATCTTGAGCGCCAAGTCGCAGAGGCGCCAAGTCGCCAAGGAAATACAGTGTTCTCGCTCCTTCCGCCTTTGCGTCCTTGCGGCTTGGCGTCTCTGCGCTTGATTCTGGGGCTTGTGGTTCACTCAGCAAGCAGCTTCGCCAAGCAGGCTTGCGGATCGCGCGCCACGGCGCGGGCGAGCAAGGTGGAGGAGGTCGAGCCATCGGTGAGAGAGGAGAGCGCGTTGCCTGGCACGCGATCATCGTACTTACCCGCCAAGTGGGAAAGCAAGCCGCCTGCCAACGGTCGATTCGGCGAATCAGTATAATCGCGGCAGAGCGTCAAGATCGATAGGGCCGTCGAACTGTTGTGACCCCAGCGCGCACCATCACCGTGACGGCGGGCAGCCGGCTGCACTTCGGCATGTTCGCATTTGGTCGCCCGGAGATACAGCAGTTCGGCGGTGTCGGCGCCATGATCGACGTCCCTCGCGTCGTCGTGCGGATACGTCGCTCCGAGCAACTCTCGGCGTCGGGACCTTTGCACGAGCGGGCGCTGGTGGCCGCGCGACGGGTCATACAGTCGTGGGGAGACCCGCGCGAGGTCTCCTGCAAAATCGAAGTATTGCAAGCGCCGCGCCCTCATACCGGTTTGGGAACGGGAACGCAACTGGCCCTGGCCGTGGCGTGGGGAATGCACGCGCTGTTCCAAAGAGATGGCGGCGCGGCAGAAGATCTAGCCCGCACCGCCGGCCGCGGGCAACGCTCGGCCATTGGTTTGCACGGCTTTGCCCAAGGGGGCCTCTTGATCGAGCACGGACATCGGACGCCCGATGATATTTCCCGCCTGACCTCGCGCGTGGAACTGCCCACGGAGTGGCGCTGGGTGCTCCTCTGTCCGAATCAAGCGGAAGGACTGAGCGGCTCGGGCGAGCAGGAGGCATTCGATCGGCTTCCCGCGGTGCCGCCGGACGTGACGGGTGCCCTGCTTCGCGAGTCTGAGCACATGTTGGCGGCCGGGGCCCGCGGAGACTTCGACGAGTTCAGTCGCAGCTTGTTCCGCTTTGGCCAGCTTGCCGGTCGTTGCTTCCAATCGCAACAGGCCGGCATCTATGCCACGCAGGAACTGGAGCAACTGGTGGCCGCGGTTCGGCAGCAAGGAATCGAAGGGGTCGGCCAGAGCTCGTGGGGACCGACCCTGTTTGCCCTAACGCGGAATGTTCGGGAAGCGGAAACCCTCGCGACGTGGGCGGCATCTCATGGGAATCTTGAGATCACCCAGGCCCGACCGTTGAACGTCGGCGCCACCGTGCATGAGGAGGATTGACGAACCCAGCGCCGCGATACAGCGGCTGACGGTACACAAAGCGCCGGATGCCGACCGTCATCAACCAGCCAAACAGAAAGCCCAGCTCCAGACCGCCGAAGGCGCCATCCATGGCGCGCCAGTCCTTTCTCGGGGTATTTTCAGCATTTTCCAGGGGAGTTGATACCATAAGCACCGGCGGTCGAACAGGCGAGTTCATCGCCCTTCTCGATCGAACGCGGCTCGATCGGGAGACACCTTGGCCCGCAACGAACAACTCATCCGCCAGCACAAGCTGCTGCAACTGCTGGAGCAGTCCCGCTACGGGCGGTCGCTGACCGAGCTGCGAGACGAGTTGCTCGAGACCCTGGGGCTCACGGCTCTTTCCGAGCGCACCGTGCGGCGGGATCTGGAAGCGCTGCAGGCCGCGGGATTCGATGTCGATGTCCACGACGGCGAGCGAGGGCCGGTGTGGAAGCTCGGCAAAAGCCTGCGCGATCCGGCGCGCATCTCTGCTTCCGCCACAGAGCTGCTGGCTCTCTCCATGGGTCGCAATCTGCTGTTGCCGCTGCAAGGCACGCCCTACTGGCAAGGCATTGAATCGTTGTGGCAGAAGATGAAAGCGACGCTCCCCGAGCCCGTGTGGAAGCACTTCACTCGCCGCCGGCAGACGCTGCTGGTGCGCGGGACGCCCGCCAAGAGTTACGAGCGTCAGCAAGGCATTCTGGCCACGCTGAACCGAGCCATTGGGCAACATCGGGTGCTGCGGGTCGAGTATCAATCGCTCGATCAACCGCGGCCGCAAACGCGGGACATCGAGCCGTATGCCCTGGTCTTACATCAAGGCAGCTTGTACCTGGTGGCCGCGGTGTGCGATGCCACAACTCCGGAGGCCATGCGGCACTGGAAGCTGGACCGGTTTCATCGCGCAGTGGTGTTGGATCAGCGCTTTCGCCCGCGCCCCGACTTCGACGCGCAGCAGCACTTTGCCGATAGCCTGGGCGTGTACCGATCCGGGGCGCCGGCGGAGTTCGTGATTCGCTTTTCGGCCCGCGCTGCGGTGTGGATTCGCGAGGACCCCTGGCATTCGCAACAGCGGCTGGAGGAAGACAGCGCGCGGGGCGCCACGGTCACCATCCCCTCGGCGTACGAGTCCGAAGTGATTTCGCGCGTGCTGGCCTGGGGCGCCGATGCCGAGTTGCTCTCCCCCGCCGCCAGCCGCGCGGCGCTCGGCCAGGCACTCCGGCAGTTGGCCGATCGCTATACAGGCGGTTCTTCCGGCTGAAGCCGGTATTACGAACCCGTGGGATTGGCTAAATCGATCTCCAACAGCCCTTCGCCCGTGACGTCGCGCAGCAGGGGCGTCTTCTCGAAGGTGAACTTGCCGTTGAGCTTGTCTTTCATCGGATAAGGATCGAGCCAGAGCACCGCGATCCGATACTTGCCGGGAGGCACACCGCCGCCGACTTCGAAGGTGCCTGCTTCTTTGTCGACGTCGGCGGGATACGTCGTAAACTCGCCGGCCTTTGCCCCCTCGTCGGGCACCAGAATAATCTGCAGCACGCCTTGAGGCCCCATCTTCAGCGGCTGACCGCCGGATACGATTTTCCCCTTGGCGGGCACCAGCTTCGGGCCGGAGCAACCTCCGGCCAGCCCCAGAATCAGCAACCAGACGCCAAGCAGCATGTGAGTTTGCATAGGACGATGCGGGAGGTGCGGACCAGGTATGTGTCGAAGCTCCGCAGCAACGATCAAGGGCTAATAACCTGTCCATCGTTGCGCCCCAGCATGCGCCGCCACAGCGTCTGCGACACATCGTTGCGAACCCAGCGCACGCTGCCATCGCCAAAGCAGACGTTCACGCCGCCCGGGTGCAGACCGCGCGTCTGGGCCTGCCAGTTGGGCCAGTTGTTGGGTAAGTTGTCGTTGGAGCAACCCATGCGCAGCCGGCCTAAACCGGTGTTGCCCAGACCCAATGCCATGCGGATGGCGTTGCAGTTCTCGATATCGTCCGAGAACTCGGTGTTGTCGTTGGGCAGCACCGCATCGCCGATGGCATTCGCGGCGGTAATGCTGGCGCCGCCCAAGCCCATGGCCCACGTGCCGCGGCGGTCGACCGGCCCCAGTCCCACGCGAATCTCGCTGATCATGATGGTGGCGCTGGTGCCGTCCATGGTGGCCACCTGGTTGAGCTCGGCGCCCCAATTCACGCCCATCATGCCGCCGGCCGATCCGGTGACTCCGCTGCCCGAGCCGCTCGTTCCGCTGCGGCCATCGAGAGTGTAATGCAACCAGCCAGGCCCGGCGCTGGCCGCATAGTTGCCACGTTCCCATCCGCCGCCGTCGTGGGAGCAACTGCTAAGCTGCTGTTCCTTCACATCGCTCGGGCAAAGCAGGCTACTGATGCGGTTCGTGCGGATGCCACGCCAGGTTTGCACGGTTCCCTCCGGCAAGATTCCCCGAAAATCGCGGATGCCATCCGCAAACTGATCGTAGAGGCCATCTTGCTCGTTATAAGGCAGCAAATGAATCAGCCAGTTAGGTCCATAGCCGGGATTTCGGAAAGCACTCAGCAGAGTCGTGTTCCCTATCGTTGCTTGTGCGATCTCCACAGCGGGAGGCAGCTTCTTTTTCGCATCGTGGTAGTTATGGGCCGCCAGCCCTAACTGCTTCAGTTGATTGGAGCACTGGGTTCGGCGAGCCGCCTCCCGTGCCGCTTGAACAGCTGGCAACAACAGGGCGATTAAGATACCGATAATGGCAATAACCACGAGCAACTCCACCAGCGTGAACGCCGGGCGGAGGACCACACAACGCTTGGTGCGGGCAAACATGGAGAACCCCCACGTAAGAGAATAAGAACCGAGCGGTACAGTTTAGGCATCTGGCGCAGGCAGCGTCAAGAAAACTTGATCCGTTTCCGTTTCAATGTCTGAAATGGCGGCGGCCGGTGAAGATCATGGCGATTTCGTGCTGGTTGCAGGCGGCGATGACTTCGTCGTCTTTTTTGGAGCCGCCGGGCTGGATGATGGCCCACACGCCCGCCGCGGCGGCTAGGGCAATGGAATCGGCAAAGGGGAAGAACGCGTCCGAGGCCAGGACGGACCCCCGAGCGCGAGGACCGGCCTTTTTAATGGCAATCTCCACGCTATCGACGCGGCTCATCTGGCCGGCGCCTACGCCCACCAGAGAGCGGTCGACCGCCAGCACGATTGCGTTGCTCTTCACATGCCGCACGAGGGTCCAGGCAAACCGCAACTCCTTGACGATTTCCGGCGCGACCTTGACCCTGGTGACTGTTTTCCATTCTTGCTCGGGATCGGCGGATGCGTCGGCTTGCTGCACGAGAAATCCGCCATCGATGGCGCGATAAACACCTCATCCCCGCAGTTCTCGATCATC
>JBGTDH010000638.1:0-3274 GCA_041748435.1 Pirellulales bacterium | reverse complement strand
CCGCCGCCGCCCTGGCCGACGATCTGCGTCGCTACCTCGAAGGCCGGCCCATCACCCGGCGACCCGTAAACACTGTCGAGCGAACCTGGCGCTGGTCCAAACGCAACCCGTTAGGCGCCACGGTCGCGGCCCTGGTCGCCGCCATCGCCGCAGGCTCCTCGGTCGCGGCCTGGCAGTTGGCGACGCTGAACACGCAACTGAAGGCCGAGACCACCAAGGCCAATAGCGAAGCGACCGCCGCCGAGATCGCGCGCGGCAAAGAGCAAGCGGAGCGAATCAATGCCCAGATAGCCCGCAGCAACGAGCAAGTGGAGCGTGAAAAGTCGCAAAGCTACCAAAAAGCCAAGAGTGAGCAGCATAACGAGATTCTGCTGGCCTTCCGCAATGGCCTGGATGTCGTCGATCGAAAGCTCCGCAATGATCCCTCCCAGTTCAAGACGCGCGGCGAGGTCCTGCAGATCATGTTGGACGGCCTGCAAAATGTGCGAGACCCCGACGAAACCAACCTGCTCGCCGACCGTAACGAGGCGATCGGTCTGCAGCGGCTCGGCCAGGTGTTCGAAACGGCCGGGCAACTGGGCGACGCGCTGAAGCAGTTCAATCGGTCTCGCGAAATTCTACAAAAGCTGGCCGAGGAGCACCCCGACGAGCTCGCGCATCACAGCAACCTCGCGGCAATCCACGACAACCTGGCCCAAACCCACGACCGGATGGGCAATACCTCGCAGGCCTTGGTGGATTGGGAGCAGGCCCTGGAGTATCGACAGTATTGGGAAAAACGGACGGCGAGCATCCCCGATCATTACGGCGGCGAGCAATCCGTTGCCAGAGGATACTACGACCTGGGCCGAATTCATCTCAAACGTGGTGAGCCGCAACTTGCGCTGGCCGATTACAGTCGCTGCCGCGACTGGTACTTGAAGATTCCCGAGAAGCTGCTGCGAGAGGAGCGTGAGTTGGTCCGCGAACTCGCCGCGCTCGAGCAGCGCTTCGGCGAAGCCTACTACGCGTGCGATCAGTTGGACGAAGCCGAACGCAGATTGAAGCGGGCTCTCGTCAAACGTAAAACTCTGCACAAAGACCACGATGGGCCCCTGCGCGATGAGGCCCTCTCACAGATTGCCCTCGGCGATTTCTATGTCAAGGCCCGCCACAATCTGGCCACAGCCTGGGTTGCCTATGAGCCCGTGTGGAAGGCATTCCTCAAGCAACATGAGGATCAGCCGCACCTTGCCCACACGGCGGTCGACCTGGCGGCGATCGAGTATCGCATCGGCGGATTGCTGGAACGCGCGAAGAAAGCGGGCGTCGCGCTTAAAGGCATTCCTGCTGACGACACGCCGCTGGCGCACTTCGACCGATCTTGCGAACTGCGCCAAGCCCTGGCCCAGATCGATCCCGACGACATGCAATCCAAACTGGAATGGGCCTTGACGCTCGCTCGCTGCGGCCGGGCGAAAGAAGCCGAAGAGCAGGCGAAGCTATTGATCGCCAATGATTCCCGCGACCCAAGGCTCCTATTTCAAGCCGCCTGCACGTTGGCCCTGGCCACCGTCTCCGACGACGCCGATCTCTCAGCCCGCAATCGCGCGCGGGCCCTCGCCGTTCTCAAACAACTCCTCGAATCCGGCTGGAAAGACCTCGTCGCCCTCCGGGACGACCCCGACCTCGACCCGTTACGGACCGACCCCGAGTTCCAGAAACTCCTCAGCCAGGAATCAGGCGTCGGGGTTTCACCAAAACCCTCTCCCCCTGGGAGAGGGCAGGGTGAGGGCTTGCCTGTCCCCTGACCCCTTCATCCTTTCATCTTTGCATCCTTACACACACACCACTTCGCAGAAACGATAAACGAAAGTTATTTACCGATAAGCCTTTGTGTCACATCAAACTCTATTGATTCATGGCGAGTGCAACGATGAGAACCCAAAGACCCCCGAAACCGCTCTCGCCTCGTCGCTTTGTCGCCACCAGCGGGTTCATCCCGCCGGAGCGCTGTTTCAAGCCTCAGGCAATCGAACAGAAAGTCGCCCAGGACGCAAAGCAGGCCGCCTGCATCCTGCATCCTGCATCCTGCATCCTGAATCCTGAATCCTGAATCCTGAATCCTGACCCCTGCTAAACTCCCATGTTCTTCTCCCGCTCGAAGCCGCGCCGCTCCACCTCACGGAAAGCTTCCCCACGCGCCAATTGGTGGCAGCGTACATCGCGCCGCCTGTTCCAACGCCTGCGCCTGGAAGCCCTGGAGGAGCGGACCCTCCTGGCCATCGTCACCTGGGACGGCGGCGCCGGCACCTTCAACTGGAACGACTCCGCCAACTGGGACACCGACACCCTGCCGGGAACCGCAGACGACGTCACCATCCCCGACCTCACCGGCACGCCCACCATCATCTCCAGCGACACTGTCGCAATCCGCAATCTGACCTCTGCCGAGAAGCTGGCCGTGACCGGCGGCAGCCTGAGCGTGCTGCAGGCCGCCCAATTGGCCGCCGGCGTCGATCAGACTGGCGGCGTGTTCTTTTCCGGCACGCCATTCTCGAACGCCAGCACGGTGAACGTCGGCCCCGGCAGCACGCTGGCCGTCAGCGGTCTCCCGACCAACGGCCTGGTCAGCCAATGGCACGCGGAAGGCGCCGCCAACGACAGCGCCGACGGCAACCATGCCACGCTGCAAAACGGGGCCACGTTCGCGGCGGGCAAAGTCGGTCAGGCGTTCAGCTTCGATGGCGTCAACGATCGAGTCTCGCTCGCATCTCCTACCGGCTTGCCCGTGGGAAGCTCGGCTCGCACGATCGCTCTGTGGGTGTATCCGACCAATTTGGCTACCGGCGGCAGCCTCGTCCACTACGGAGATGGCGCCAACGCCGCAGTCCCAGCTCCCGGTCAAGAGTTTCTCGTTGGAATCTCCAAGGCCGGCGGCATCACCTATCTCTTCACGGACAATGTCAACGGCGCGAATAATATCACCATCTCCGGCGCCGAGATCCCGGTCGTTAATCAATGGAGTCACATCGCCTTCGCTTACAACGGCGGAAACGGGTGGCAGTATTTCTTGAACGGCGCCCTCGTGAAGAGCGGAACCTTCGGGGCGCCGATCAACACCGCAACGCCCACCGTACTCAACATCGGCGGCGCCACGCCCGATCCGGCGCTACAGCACTTCCCAGGCCGGATCGACGATGTCTCCATCTTCAACCGCGCCTTGTCGCTCGCCGAGGTCCAATCGTTGATGGCCGGCGGAACGTACACGCAGACAGCCGGCACGACGACCGTC
>JBGTDH010000637.1:0-5686 GCA_041748435.1 Pirellulales bacterium | reverse complement strand
ATTCCGCTGTTCCGAGATACCGACGGCAACGGCATCGGCGACACGCTCGTCGGCGGCATCGGCGTGTTCTTCCCCGGCCCCAACGGCTATGCCACGTTTGAGCAAAACTTCGTGCCGGGCATCGGCCAGACCGCCACGCAGCGCATCAACTCCAACAAGGTGCTGGAGTCCGAGTTCATTGCCGTGGCGGCTGCCGGCGGAAGCATTCAGGCCGGAGCGCAAGTCGGCGCGCTGGGCGCATTGCCGCCCGTGCCCGGATTGGATATTCCCTTTGGCCGCATTTTCCTGGTGGGCATCGATCTGGAAACGGTCGGGCCGCATCCTCAAGGCGTGCAGACGCTGCTGAACTTCGGCGCCACGCTTTCGCCCGGCAATTCTAACTCAGGGGCTGATCAGCCCATCGATACGCTGGGCAACTTGTACCAGGCGGGCTTGCCCGTGCCGGACGGCTGGCTGGTGCTGCCGCATGCCTCGCCCTTGGGAACTCTCAGTGCGGCAGACGTGCATCGCATCATCACGCAAGGCGTCAACGAGGCCAACCTGGTGCGAGCCCAGATTCGTCTGCCCGAGGGTGGCCGCACGCGGATGGTGCTCTCCGTCTCCGATACTGATGGCAACGTGCTGGGCTTGTTCCGCATGCCCGACGCCACGGTGTTCTCCATTGATGTGGCAGTGGCCAAGGCCCGCAACACGGCCTACTACGCCGATGCGACCGCGTTGCAGCCGGAAGACCGCGTCGATGACAACGACAACGGCGTGGCCGACTTGCCGGCGGGCGTGGCCTTCAGCAATCGCACGTTCCGCTTCTTGGCCGCCCCGCGATTTCCCAGCAGTGTCGATGGCAGCCTGCCGGGCGATTACTCCACCCTGCGCAACAGCGACGCCATCAACCCGACCACCGCCGAGAACGTGGGCGCATCGCCGGGCAATCCGACGGGCGTGCGGCTGGCCCCGGGCGACTACGAAGGCGTGCTAGCCTACGATGCGTTCAACCCCGGCACGAACTTCCACGATCCGGGCAATCCGCTTAATCAAAACGGCATTGTGTTCTTCCCTGGCAGCCTGCCGCTGTATGGCGGGAACCTGCTGGTGGGTGGCTGGGGCGTCTCCGGAGACGGCGTGGACCAGGACGATGTCGTAACTTTTGCCGGCGCGCAGGGCTATCTGCCACCAGGGAGCGTGACGCGAGCCGATCAAACCTTTGTCCGCAACGTGCGGCTCCCACTGTTGAACTTCCCCCGCAACCCGCGCGGGTAACACCTTCCGCGCCGATCGATCATGAACGCCAGATTCTATCTTGCGATCGTGCTTGGGACGGCACTGGCTGGTGAGCTGCATGCGGAGACGCTGAAGGACTTGCTCTGTCCGAGCGATCCGCACGTGCGCGCCGGACATCCGCAAAACGTGCATCGCTTTGCCGAGCCCACGATCACGCCGAAATACTGCTTCGGCTATGTCGGCGGAGGCGCGTGGATCGGCGGCCAGCCGCGCACGCTGGAGGAAGGCACCTGGGGCATGGATTACTGCGGCCACTATCTGCCGCACCGCGTGTGGCTCAACTGGTATCACGGCCGCGTCGCCCAAGGCGGCGCCGGCCGCTACGAAACCGATGGCCCCAAGCTGCTCAAAAAGAAGTAGCGATCGGTCCGAGGTTTTCGCGACAGATTACCGGGCGGGCACAAGCGACGGTGGATTGGGCACAATGCCCAGGTGGATGCTGGTGGGATGCTCCGCCGAGCGGTAGATGCGGTGCGTGGCGCGCTGGAAATCGGCCGGCTTGGCAAAGTAGATATTCGGCACGAACTTCTGCGGGTTGCGATCGACCAGCGGAAACCACGTGCTCTGGATCTGAACCATCAGGCGATGCCCTTTGCCCAGGCGGTGCATCACGTCCAATAGCTCGAAGCCAATGCGCGTGGGCTGGTTGGGCACAAACGGCTCCGGCTTCTCGAAGTTGTTGCGGAACCGGCCGCGAAACACTTCGCTCCGCAGCAGCATCTGGTAGCCGGGCTGCGCCGCGGCGTCGGCCGAGTCGGGGAACACGTCGATCAGCTTGACCACGAAATCGGCATCCGTTCCGGTGGTCGACGCCCACAAGTCGACCTCCATCGGCCCGGCCAGCACCAGATCTTCTGTGAGCGGCGGCGTTTGATACACAAGCACGTCCGGCCGGCGGGAGGCAAATCGCTGGTCGTCCGTCATGTACTCAATCGCCATTTGCGGCGTGACCGTCTCCGTGAACGGCACGGGCTTGGCCGGATCGCTCACGTACTCGTCGAACTCGCCGGCCGCCGAGGGGGAGACGTAATCCAGCCCGCCGTTCTCGCGCAGATACATCTGCCGTCGGACCGTCTCGCGGGGCGGCCACTTATCGAATGTGCGCCAATTGTTGGAGCCGGTCTCGAACACGCTGGCCTCCGCCAACGCCGGGTGCGGCTGATCTTTCAGATGCCGCTCGAAGAAGGGCAGTTCGATGTGCTCGCGATAGAACGCCGCCGTCTTCGAGCCGAACGAGGCCTTGCCCAGGCGGTCTCCCTCGACGCTGGCCCAGCCGCCGTGATGCCAGGGGCCAACCACCAGCACGTTGCTCACCTTGGGGTTGAAATGCTCGATCGCTTGATAGGTCTTGAAAGATCCGTACAGATCTTCGGCATCGTACCAGCCGGTGACCACCATCACGGCCGGGGCCACGTTCTTCAGATGCGGCAAGATGGCCCGCCGCTGCCAGAACTCGTCCCGGTTGGGGTGCGCCATGATCTCTCCCCAGAACGACGCCGTGTCCTTGAGCAACTGCTGGCTGATGCTCTGCATCGACCCGGCCTGCAAGAACAGTTGATAGCCATCCGGCAGCGGATACTCGATCGGCTTCGTCTTCTCCGTCGTGGGCTTGGGGCGCGCCGCGGCGTTGTTCCCCAACCACCGATACGCGTGGGCCAGGAAGAACGCTCCGTTGTGCAAGAAGTCGTCGAAGTACCAATCGCCCACGGGCGCCTGCGGAGAAACCGCCACCAGCGCCGGGTGGGCATCAATCATTCCGGCCGAAGCATAAAAGCCCG
Source organism: Pirellulales bacterium (assembly GCA_041748435.1). Taxonomy (GTDB): domain Bacteria; phylum Planctomycetota; class Planctomycetia; order Pirellulales; family JBGTDH01; genus JBGTDH01. The sequence continues at coordinate 2,630 of JBGTDH010000637.1, read as the reverse complement.
GGTACGAGATGCCATACATGCCCGCACGGCCGTTGTGGTTAGGAATGTTTTTGATCAGCCAGTCGATGGTGTCGTAGGCATCGCTGCTCTCGTCGACATCGGCCGGCTTCTGCTTCACCGGCACATGCGGCGTCACCTGCTGGAACTCCCCCTCGGACAGGAACCGCCCCCGCACATCCTGATTCACAAAGATGTACCCCGCCTTCACAAAGTGTTCGCTTGGCCCCAGCGACGCGGCGTACTTCTCCAATCCATACGGGGCGACGGAATACGGCGTCCGTTTCATCAACAGCGGATACTTCTTCGTCGTATCCCGCGGCAAGTACACCGATGTAAACAGCTTCACGCCATCCCGCATCGGCACCATGTGCTCCTGCTTGAGGTAGTGCAGGCGAAGGTAACTCTCGCGCAGACTGGCAGCTTGTGCGAAGCCGGGGGTTCCACACAGACACGCGACCGCCAACGCCGCCAGCCAGATTCGATGCATCGCTCGCTCTCCACAAGTGGGACTTAACAACGCCACCAGTGTAATCGGCGAGCCCACCGACTGCACGCGGCGGCAGCAGGGGCTGGGCCGAAAGTGACGCGTAGCTTCCGCCCCACAGCCGATAGCTGACACCGTTCGACGCAGCGGGAACGCCTGGGATATGACTGCTTGAAAGAGAATGATGCAGCAGACCCTAGCGGTGTCTGGTGAACACGGATTGAGCTGTCCGAGAAGCCACCACGCCACAAGTCCTGGCGTTGAAGCAGTACGCGTGTAATGGACTACGAAACAGTGGCAGCACCATTAGATCAGAACGATGGCCCACTGCGTGTGATCATCCTGTCCCCTCCACTTCAGAATCCGCAGGCTCCAAAGCCCGGATCATGCAAATCGTCAAGGGCGGTCGCGAAGTCACCGGGACTGAAGTTGGTCGGGCCATAGTCTTGCCCCGCGCTTGGGGGTACACTCGTTTCCTCGCATATCCGCCGTCCCACAAAGACAATCGATCCATCGCGCATGACGCCGAGCAATGAAACCGGCCTTTTGGCCCGAATCACACAGCCCGATAACTTGGCGTCGGCGTGGCGGAAGGCACGAGGTCAGTTCGCTTCTGGCGACATGTGGAGCGACGACTGGATTGTTGCTGACTTTGAGTCAAATCTCGACCGAGAACTGTTACGGCTGGCCGAGGAATTAGCTGACGGAGGTTACACCACTTCGGCACTTAAGCCGATGGGGCAACCGAAGAAAGCTAGCGGCAACGATCGGCCAGTGCGGCAAGTCTTTTGGGTTCCAGTTCGGGACCAAGTGGCATGGCTAGCGGTAGCGAATGTCATTGGCCGCATTTTCGAAGATGCCATGCCGATCTGGAGCTATGGAAACAGGCTTCATCGCGCCGTCTGGTATGACGAGCAACGCCAACTGCAGTTCGGTCCGCATCGGGGGACTTCTCGTGCCATCTACCGACCGTTCAGGCAAAGCTGGCCTTTGTACCGCCGACATATTGCGCTGACTGTGCGAGCTATGGGCCGGCTCATTCACCGTCCCGAGGATCCCGCCGAAGATCATACGTTATCGCTTGAAGAGAATCGCCCCCTCGCGGATCCCGATCGAATTCCGTATTTGTTACCGGATTTTTGGGGAAATTCTCCGGCAGAGGTGTTTCGTGCCCACATCGATCTTCAGAAGTTCTATCCACGCGTCAACCTGGATCACGTTCGAGCGAATTTCCTACAAATACTGCCCAACGATCCCGATCTTCTACTCTTGCTGGACGCCCTTCTCAGGTTCCATGTGGACTTCAGCGGTGTACCCGACGGTGCAGTCGAGCATCTGGGACTCAGGGAATGCAAGCATGCACGGGGCATCTATACGGGTATTCCCACCGGCCTCTTTGTCGGAGGCTTGCTCGCAAACATTGCAATGCTCGATATTGACGAGAGGGCAAAGGAACTCAATGCACAACGACGAGTTGCCCACTTCCGATACGTCGATGATCACACATTTTTGGCAACGACGCCCGAGAGTCTCTTGGAATGGACGCGGGCTACGTGGATTTGCTTTCACAAGCTGGGCTAGGCGTTAGCGTGAATCCGGAAAAGTCGGAACCCGAAATGATCAATGACTTTTTGAAGAGAGGAGTCCTTGTTTCCCCACACGATCGGTTGCCAGTTGGGGAGTTCACTCGCCAGTGCGCGGCCAAGTGTCATGTGGATCCGCAGAATCCGGCACCCTTGATGACTGCCACGCTGACCAAGATGTCCAAAGTGGCCAGAACGCCGTTCGCATTACTAAACGCTGAGGGGCAAGAACAATTGCTCGAGGAATGCCGATTCCTGCTTACAGCAAGATTGCCCGATGATGAGATTCGAGATGACACGCGAATGTCTTTCGCCGCCGGGCGGCTCGCGACCCTAGCCCCGCGACGGATAGCTCGGTTCGATAGTCCGCCATCAAATGATCGAAATGGCCGGTTTCTCCGTCTTCTGCTGCGGGCCGTTCATGCGTACCCGGAGAAACTGCGACTTTGGACGCGTTCGTTGGAGTTTTGCCGGGCAGTAGGTAGGGTGTGACGATCTTTCACCCATCGTCGACGAATTCCTGCATCATGCCCCACGTCTCGCCGAAGCAGGAGTGTTCCTTG
>JBGTDH010000636.1:0-6871 GCA_041748435.1 Pirellulales bacterium | reverse complement strand
TTCGCTCCGTGAGACCGGTCAGCACGCCAGCAACAGCGGTCGCGCAAGCACCGGTGCCGCAGGCCTGCGTTTCGCCGCTTCCACGTTCCCAGACACGCATCCGCACTTCGCGCGGCGAGATCACTTGCACGAACTCGATGTTGGCCCGCTTGGGGAAATGCTTGTCTCGCTCCAGTTGCGGTCCCAGCGTGAGCACGTGGTGGTCGGTGATCTCGTCGACATAGATCACGCAATGCGGATTGCCGGTGGAGACGCACGTGACCCGCAGCGTCTCGTTGCCGATCACTAGCGGCACGTTCACGACCTGATCGCCCGGAAACGTGGTCGGCACCTGCTGCGGCTGCAGGATCGGCTTGCCCATGTTGACCCGTACGCGGGTGACGCGGTTGCCTTCTACCTGCAGATCGAGCGTGAGCACGCCGCGGCCGGTCTCGATCTTAAGCTGCTCTTTGCGGGCAATGCCATGATCGTACACGTACTTGGCGACGCAGCGGATGCCGTTGCCACACATCTCCCCTTCGGAGCCGTCGGCGTTGAACATCTGCATGCGGGCGTCGGCAACTTCCGAGGGACGAATGAGAATCAGCCCGTCGCCGCCGACGCCAAAGTGCCGATCGGCAATGCGGCGTGAGAGGGCCGGAGCATCGGCGGGCAACTGTTCCTGGAAGCAATCGACGTAGACGTAGTCGTTGCCGGCGCCCTGCATCTTGGTGAACCGCATGCGAACTCCGAAGGGCAGTGTGTTCGAGACGATCGTATTGTAAATGCGACGCAGCGTTAGCGAAATGCTCGTCGTTAGGCCGCGTGGCGGAGGAGCCAGAAGGCGCCGGCAAGCAACGCGGCAAACAGGGCCGCAATGATGACCAGCGGCCAGACGTTGACGCGTTGCCGCACGCGTGAAACTTTGCCGCCGCAATGAGGGCAGATTTCGGGACGTCGTCCGACGATTACGCCGCCGCAGGTGCAGGTGAGCTTGCGCATAGCCCATTCTTGGCTACGGCAAGCCGGGTGGCTAGTGTTCCATCAACGATGTTTCGAGGGAGGCCCCCGTGGCGATTCTTCCGGCTGAAGCCGGTACTCTGAACTTGTGGCTCAGGCGGCGCGCTTCAGGCGGGTTTCTTCGGCCAGGGTAATCGATCCGATCAGTTCGCCCTCGGAATCGTAGAACTGGACGAAGCTGCCGATCCACATGGCCATCAGTTGACCTGTGCGAAACGAACGGCCGCAGTAGTGGCCATCGCGAATAAGATGCGTGTCCTGCATGCCGGCGATCTCGGCATCGCTGGCGCCGCAGCCGCGAAAAGTGCGGATAACCATGTCCCGCACGGAATCTTTATGCTGGCAATCCATGCCCAAAATCCCCCCTCCCTGGAGAACCGGCCGCGAGGGCCTCATCTTCCCTCATCGACCCGGCATGGGCGTTACTTAAGCCATAAACGCCAGCGACCCTGGCAGAAGCGCCAGGGTCGCCTTGAGTTTTCGCAGTTGCAACGGACGAGGCGCAGCAGAATTTACTTCGCAGTCCTACTTCAGACCCTCGACCACGGTCAGAATCTTCTTAGAATCTTCGGCGGCGTTGACTTCCGTGTTCTTGCTGGCGATCTTGCCTTGCTTGTCGATGACAAACGTCCAGCGCTTGGCCGTCACGCCACGCTTGAAAATCTCGTCCTTGCCGTCGACCTTGACGGTCAACTCTTTGCCTTCTCCCACAGGTACGCCCAGCGCCTTGGCCACGCTGCCGTCTTCATCGGCTAACAGCGTGAAGTTCAGGTTATGCACCTTCTTGAAGAGCTGATGGTTTCGCACGGCGTCGCCGCTGACACCCACGACTTCCACGCCCTGATCCTGCAGCTTCTTCATGTCGTCGCGGAAGCCGCAGGCTTGTTTGGTGCATCCGCCGGTCATATCGGCCGGATAGAAGTAGACCACCAGAATCTTCTTGCCCACGTAATCGGTGCTCTTCCACGGTTTGCCCTGATCGTCGGTGCTGGAAAACTCGGGCGCCGGGTCGCCCACCTTCACGTCTGCTGCGGAAGCCAGTTGAGTCATCGCCAAAGCTGCCAAGGCCAATAGAGTCGCAAGTCGCATGGTGTCTCTCCCCAGGGGATGCATTTCTGTTCTGACCGGCAAACAATCGACCGATCAACATCGGTGCATATTAATGCGATCTTGACCGAGGGACAAGCGGCAGGTGGATTGGCTAAACGTAGGTGTGCAAACACAAGCAGCCCGGAGGCTTGAATGCCGCCGGGCTGCTGTCTCGACTGTTAAAGCATCGCGTTAAGCGATCGGGCGCCGTGACCAGCCGGTCAACAGGCTCACCAGGAACAGTACGAGGAATACGACAAACAGGATTTTTGCGATCGAAGCAGCTCCCGCGGCAATGCCGCCGAAACCGAAAAGGGCCGCAACGAGCGCGAAGACGAAGAACATCAAAGCCCAGTACAACATGATCGGTCTCCAGCATGAGTGGTGATGTTTGAGCGAGTCGAGAAACCCATTTTGCAAAGAGCGTGCCAATGCCTGTTTGGCGTTGGGAATGAATTGCAAACGCGCATCTGCGCTGACGCGCGGCCGAGCAGAACGCAATCTGGTCGATGAGCGATCGCCTTATGCCCCCCTGATCGTTCGCCTTCGGCGCGATATAACACAACGATGCGTCCCGCGGTTGTATTACTGTCCGGTGGGTTGGATTCGGCCACGACCGCGGCGATGGCTCGTGCCGCGGGTTTCGAGCTTCACGCGCTGTCTCTTGATTACGGCCAGCGGCACCGCTTCGAACTGGAGTCTGCTCGACGCGTCGCGCAGACTCTTGGCGTAAAGCGGCATGTGACGCTGACGATCGATCTGACGCAGTTCGGGGGGAGTGCGCTCACGTCCGAGGTGGCCGTGCCCAAGGATCGCGATGTGCGGGACATGCAACAGGGAATTCCGATCACGTACGTGCCGGCCCGCAACACCGTGTTCTTATCGCTCGCCTTGGGATTTGCCGAGGTCTCGGGGGCGGCGGATATCTTCCTGGGTGTGAACGCCGTCGATTACAGCGGCTACCCGGACTGCCGGCCGGAGTACATTGACGCATTCGAGCGATTGGCGAACCTGGCCACCAAGGCGGGTGTGGAAGGCACGCTGCGGTTCAAGATCCACACGCCGCTGATTCAACTCAGCAAAGCGGACATCATTCGCCGCGGAACGGAGTTGGGGGTCGACTACCGCCTGACGCACAGTTGCTACGATCCTGATCCTGCGGGCATCAGTTGTGGCCGCTGCGATGCGTGCGTGCTGCGCATCGCCGGATTCGCCGCGGCCGGGTTAACGGACCCGTTGCCGTATCGGAAGCCGTCTGCACCAACTTGAGAATTGCCGAGATCTACACTTCGATCCAAGGGGAAGGGTTGCTCACCGGCACACCCAGCGTGTTCGTGCGCGCCAGCGGCTGCAATTTACGCTGCTGTTTCTGCGATACGCCGTATGCTTCCTGGCGACCGGAAGGGGAGGATCTCTCGGTCGATGAGATTCTGGATGCGGTCAACCGCCACGAGGTGAGGCATGTCGTCGTCACCGGCGGCGAGCCTATGCTGTTCGCCGAAATGGCGCCGCTGACCGAAGCGCTACGGGCACAAGGTCGGCACATCACCATCGAGACGGCCGGCACGCTGTATCTGGAGTTCGCCTGCGACTTGATGTCAATCAGCCCGAAGCTCGCCAACTCCACGCCGCCGGTCGCGCAGGACCCGCGCTGGCACGCACGGCATGAGCGTACTCGCCACCGGCCCGATGTGGCACAGCGGCTGATGACTCGCTACGACTGGCAGCTTAAGTTTGTGGTCGATCAGCCGGACGATTGCCGTGAAGTCGAAGCGTGGCTGGCGCAGTTTCCGGGGATCGATCGCTCCCGCGTGATGCTGATGCCGCAAGGAACCGACGTCGCCGCGCTGCAAACGCAGGAGCAGTGGATCGCGCCTTATTGCCATGCGCAGGGGCTGCTCTACTGCCCGCGAAAGCAGATCGAGTGGTTTGGCCTGACGCGTGGAACATAATACGGACCTCCATGTTCGGCTTCTCGCCGCCGGAGCGTGAGCGCCTTACGAGAACGCGCTGCGCAGCAAATCGAGGCTCTTGGGGATGCCGGTGCGGGGATCTTCTCGTCCCTCGAACTCCAGCGAGACATAACCCGCGTACTTGTGCTCAGAGAGCATGCGGGCGATCCGCGGGTAGTCCAGGTCCAGGGCATACCACAGCCCGCCGCCATAGTAGGTCTTGGCCTGCACCAGGATGGCCTTGGGCGCCAGCAGGGCCAGCCTGTCGTAGGGGTCTTCCAGGAAGTTGCCCGTGTCCAGCGTGACCTGCAGCCAGGGCGACTTGATCGCGTCGACCACGCGCAGCACCCCTTCGGGCGTGCGTCCCAGCCCCCAGTGGTTCTCCAGACCCAGCAGCACTCCGCACTTCTCGGCCGCGGGAAGGCACTTCTGCAGTCCGTGGATGACCCAGCCGAAGCCGTCTTCCTCGGTATAGCCCTCGCGCGGCGGCTCGATGCCGCGGTTTTTCATCAGTTCGTCGAAGTTCTTGCTGGTTCCCCAGGTGCCCGTGTTGACCCGCATGGTGGGGATGCCCAACTGATAGGCCAGCTCGATGCAGTGGATCGTATGGTCGACATTTTTCTGCCGCACGGCTGGATCGGGCGACAGGAACCCCTGGTGCGTGGAGAAGCCGCACAAGGCCACGCCGTTGATGAAGGCCCGGCGCTTGAGCCGCTGCAGGTAGCCGTTGTCTTCGTTCTCCATCTGCCGGTGCAGCAGTTCGACGCCGTCGAAGCCGATCTCGGCCGCCAGCTCGATGCACTTCTCGATGTCGCGCAGGTCCCTGTTGCGGAACTGCCAGAAGGAATAGGTCGAGACGGCGAAGCGGTTCCGGCGGCGCCTGGCAGTCGACTCGGCGGCTGGCGCGATTGACGTCGCCAGCGGAAGTGCCGCGGCCGCCGCAATGAAACCTCGGCGAGAAGCATTCATGGAGTGATCTCGGAGCGGCATGGCGTTACCAGCGGGGACGCGAAACTTCCTTGAATATACTCTCCGCATCAACGACACTCTACCAGCATGAATCTTATGCCCGTGCAGCTTCGTCTTGGCGTCAAGTCCGATCCCATCGAGTATCGTTACTCGCATCCCTGGTTGTTCCGGTTGTTGGCCGAAGAAGACGTGCGGCTGGTGCAGTTGGGCACTTTCTTCGAGATCTATCAGCTCCCCGATGCGTACTTCCTCGAGCTGCGGAAGCAGGCCGAAGATTGCGGGGTCCGTATCGAGAGCATCTTCACCGCGCACCGAGAGCTGGGGGGTTTCTTTCGCCAGGAGCCGGGTTACGAGGCCGTGGCGCGCAAGAACTTCGAGCGTCTGATCAATGTGGGCCACCTCGTGGGCGCCGCGGCCGTGGGCTCCAATCCCGGCGCCGTGATGCGGGACCGCATGAGCCTGAAGCCCCAAGGCGTGGCTTGCTACCTGCGGCACATGAAGGAGCTGATGCACTTGGCGAAGGAGCGCGGGCTGTCCTGGCTCACGATCGAGCCCATGTCTTGCCTGGCGGAGCCGCCGACGCTCCCCGACGAAATCCAGCACATGGGCGAGGAGCTGCGCCAGTACCATCGACAGAATCGCAGCAGCACGGTGCCGGTGGGTTACTGCACCGATATCGCCCACGGCTACATCGACCAGCAAAATCAGGTGCGATTCAACCACGTGGAGTTGTTCGAGGCTACGCTTCCCTATTTGTACGAAGTGCATCTGAAGAACACCGATGCCCGCTTCAACTCCACGTTCGGGTTCTCGCCGCCGGAGCGTGAGAAGGGGATTGTGGATGTTTCGCAATTCCGCAAGCTGCTGCTTAGCCGCAGCGCCGACCTGCCGGTGACCGAATTGACGGGCTATCTGGAGATCGGCGGCCCCAAGCTGGGACGCGACTACAGCGACTCCACATTGGAGCAGCAACTACGAGAGTCGCTGCGCTACCTCAAACGGACGTTTCTTAGCGATGAGGGGCCGACGACGATCGTTCCGCAAACCAAATCGGTGCCCCGCGCCGTTTTGATCTCGCCGTCGATGATGTGTGCCGATCCGCTCAACTTCGAGGCCGAGCTGCGTCAGGTGGAGGCGGTCGGAGTGGATAGCCTGCACATGGACATCATGGACGGCCATTTCGTTCCCAACATGCCGATGGGATTGTCGCTGCTGGAGCATCTACGAGGCAAGACACGCCTGCCGTTGGATGTGCATCTGATGGTCGACGACAACGACTTCTTCGTCGAGTTGCTCTCCAAGCTGGGCGTCGATCAGATTTCCGTGCATGTGGAATCGGCCGTGCATCTGGATCGCACGCTGGCCCGCATTCGTGAGACGGGGGCCAAGGCCGGCGCCGCGATCAATCCCGGCACACCGCTGGCGGCGATCGAGTACGTGCTGGAGCGGCTGGACTATGTGCTGATCATGACGGTCAATCCCGGCTACGCGGGACAGGCCATGACGCCGGCCTCGCTGCGCAAAATCGCCGATTGCCGCGACTTGCTGAAGGCGCGGGGCCTGAAGATTCCCATTCAAGTGGATGGCAACGTGAGCTTCGATAACATCCCGGCCATGGTCGCGGCAGGTGGCGCGAACCTCGTCGCCGGCACCAGCAGCCTGTTCAAGAAACCGGGAACTCTCGGCGACAACATGCAACGCATGCGGGCGGCAATCGATCAAGGACTTGCCAGCCGCAGTCGGCCCGCGGAGCGTTCCACATGAGCAGCCCCGACACGATGGACGCGATTGTCCTGCACGGCGTCTCGGATTTACGCTTCGAGCCGGTGCCCGTGCCGCAGGTCACCGCCGGGCAGGTGCGC
>JBGTDH010000635.1:0-1927 GCA_041748435.1 Pirellulales bacterium | reverse complement strand
GAGAACGAACCCATCGAGCTGACCGAGCGTGCCTGGCAGCCTTCCGTCGCTGGACATCGAGTCTGAAAAAAACTACCGTCAGGTAGATGCGCTCAACGTGCGCGCATCGTTCATTTCGCTAATTCCCCCATGACAGTGCTTCTCTTCTCGCGGCGGTGACGGTCGTGGGGCTTCAGGCGACTTGTACGGGTTCTCGTCCATGCCGTCAGTATAGCGAGCCAGAGGCTATGACTGACGATCCGCCGATTCTGGACTGGCCGGCTGCCAACGAGAATGGAATCTCACAAGACGTTCGCGCCTGGGAGCCTGGTCAGTACGTTCAGCAGCCGGTGGCTCCTGCATCCATCGTGGTCAACGGACTGTGACACTGGATTGTCTCGGCCCTCAAGGACGCTGTTTCAACGCAAGGAGGGCGGAACATCCGTTTGCACGTTGCGTCTTTGCACCTTTGCGCCTTTGCGCCTTTGCGTTGTTGTTGGGGATCGGCGCCTGCGGGACGAAGTGGCAGCCTTGATGCTGGAGAACTTGGCGGCGGCCGGGATCGAGTCCCCCGACCGCCACGTTCATCTTTGCATGGGTGGGCCGGCACGCCCAGCGCCGCTCCGTAGCTGAAAACGCGCAAACTGAGGCACGACAAGGAAATACATCGTCAGTTGCGGTCATCATTTCTGCAAAAGGGTGTGTGTGTAACGATGCAATGATGCAATGACGGCGAGGATTGGTCGCACGGCGACCATCCTCGAACGTGTCGTGCACAGCACCTCGACAGTGCCGGCGGGGGCATCTAAACTTGATTGGCGCAGGCCGGCCTGAGTCGGGCATCTTGCGGGAGTGGGTATTCCGCAAATTTCGTTGCGCTTCGAGGTTGAGTTCGGTTAGGGAGACATGCTCGATCCACACAGACTGGCAGCCGCCTACGAGACCGCCCGCGCGGATCTGCTGGCGCAGCGCGGGCCGGCGGGGCACTGGGAGGGGCGTCTGGCGAGTTCGGCGCTTTCCACAGCGACCGCCATTAGTGCCCTGGCTCTTGTCGAGCGGCGCGGGACGCTGGAAACTCGCGAAGAAGGGGAGCATCTGCGGCGGCTGATCGTCCGCGGGCTGCGATGGCTAGCCAAGGCTCAGAATGCCGATGGCGGCTGGGGCGACACCGACCGCAGCTATTCGAACATTGCCACCACCATGTTGGTGCGGGCCGCCTTTCGTCTCACCGGCGTGCCCGCCGAGAATGCCGGGATCCTGGATCGCGCCAAGGCCTACATCGAACTTCAGGGGGGCGTCGAAGGGTTGCGACGCCGCTACGGGCGGGACAAGACCTTCGCCGTGCCGATCCTGACCAATTATGCCTTGGCGGGGCTGGTTCCTTGGAGCGAAGTCTCGCCGCTGCCCTTTGAGTTGGCCTGCCTTCCGCAGCACTGGTATCGATTTCTAAAGCTGCCCGTGGTGAGTTACGCACTGCCCGCCTTGGTGGCGATCGGGCAGGCTCGCTTTCATCACCTGCCGCCGTACAATCCGATCGCCAAGGCGGTGCGAGCGCGGTGCCTCGATAAGAGCTTGCACGTGCTGACCCGCATGCAGCCAGCTAGTGGTGGGTTTCTGGAGGCCACGCCGCTGACGAGTTTCGTGGTGATGAGCCTGGCCAGCATCGGCCGCGTCGATCATCCGGTCACGCAGCGCGGCGTGCAGTTTCTCTTGGCAAGCGTGCGCGACGACGGCTCCTGGCCGATCGATACAAACCTGGCCACCTGGAACACCACGCTGGCGATTAACGCTCTCGAGGGCGAGGAAGTTGGGCGACCGGTCCTCGGCTGGCTCCTGTCTTGCCAGGGACAAGTCGAGCATCCCTACACTGGCGCCGCCGCGGGGGGCTGGGGTTGGAGCGATCGGAGCGGCGCCGTGCCCGATGCCGACGACACCCCCGGCGCGCTGT
>JBGTDH010000634.1:0-9682 GCA_041748435.1 Pirellulales bacterium | reverse complement strand
CCCCGTGGCCGCACTTTCGCCCGCGGCGCTTAAAGCGGCCAAGAAGCAGGCGCAGCAGATCGCCCTTGTGGCGTTCAACTTCGGTTTCATGCTCACGCTGATCGGCTACTACCTGATGGCCGCCAAGCCCAAGATGGGCACCGCGGTGATGTACGCCCTCGCCGCCGGCGCCCTCGCCGCCGCCATCGGCTACATCGTCGGCCGCAAGAAGTAGCCGAGATGGCCGGTCTTTCGATGTCGGTTGACCTAGGACATAATGACCCAGGCCCCCCGGGAGATCGCGTGCCATGAGCATTGCCACACTTGTAACCCGACCCCTGATCGAAGCGACCGACTTTTTGTTGACGGCCGCGGATCTGGACACGCTGCCAGCCGACTTGCCGAGCGGTCCTGTTAAGTTTGAATTGGACAACGGGAGAATCGTCCAAAGGGCGCCACCCGGTGAGCAGCATGGTTACACTCAGTCGGAGATCTGCGGTGAGCTTCGCGGCCAGGGGCAGAAGCGCGGCTTCGGTCGAGCCTACAGCGAGGTGGGTGTGATCTTGTGGCGAAACCCCGATCGCGTGGTTGGCGTGGACGGAGCGTTCGCCAAGAATGCGAGCCTGCCGATTCCGATGTCGCCCGAGGGATATCTGGAGAAAACGCCGGACCTGGTCGTCGAGATTCGCAGCAAGAACGATCGGCCCAAGTATGTTAGTCGCAAAGTGGAAGACTATCTGATCGCCGGCGCGGCCGCCGTGCTCGTGATCGATCCGATCCAACGTAACGCCGCCGTGCATCGCCCCCACGCGGAGCCGGAAACCTTCCTGGAAGGCGACGTGCTGACCTTCGACGACATCATCCCCGGCTTCCGCCTGAACGTCGTCGATTTGTTCTAACGAGGACGGGCGGACACGGAGATCGTACCTATGAGCATTGCCACCCTCCGACCGTTGATCGAAGCGACGGATTGCCTGTCGACTGCCGCTGATTTGGCGGCGATGCCGAACGAGTTGCCGAGCGGTCCGGTTAAGTACGAGTTGGACAACGGGAGGATCGTGCCGATGTCGCCACCAGGAGATCAGCACGGCTCGATCCAGTCCGCAATCTGCTGTGAGCTTCATTCGCAGGGACAGAAACGCGGGCTGGGCAAAGCCTACGGCGAAGTGGGCATTATCCTGTGGCGGAATCCGGATCGCGTGGTGGGCGCCGATGCCGCGTTTGCAAAAAACGCGACATTGCCGATGCCGGTGTCAGCCGAGGGGTACTTGGAGAAGACGCCGGATTTGGTGGTCGAGATTCGCAGCAAGAACGATCGCCCCAAGTATGTCGCCCGCAAAGTGGAAGACTATCTGACCGCCGGCGCGGTTGCCGTCCTCGTGATCGATCCGATCCAACGCAGCGCCGCCGTGCATCGTTCCGCGGTCGAGCCGCAGATGTTCCGGGAACACGACGTGCTGACGTTTGACGACATCATCCCCGGCTTCCGCCTGGGCGTCGTCGATTTGTTCTGACGTTCGAGACGTCGCGGTTACTTTAACCGTCCCGGCTCGCGGACACCTGCCCCCTCCCGTTTGGTTAGCGTGTCGCCTAGCTCCGCTCTCGCTTGCTCGGCCAGGGCGAGCAGGCGCGAGACAACCTCGGGGTTGCGGTCGGCAACGTTCTTCGTCTCGCTGACATCCGCTTGGAGATCGTACAGCTCCGCTTGCTTGAGCACGACCGAATCGTACTTCGCCGGAACGCCGTCCTGGCCGCCGGGGCGGCCTGCCAGCGTGCGGTACGTGTGCGGCAACAACAGCTTCCAGCGGCCATCGCCGCTGGTGACGGCCTGCAACTGATTATTCGCGTACCAGGAAATGTACGCCTCGTGCGGATTTGCGGCGTCCTTCCCGGTGAGCAGCGGCCAGATGTTCAAACCGTCAATCGTGCGCAGCGGAAGATCGGCCCCGGCCAGATGCGCAATCGTGGGCAGCAGATCGATCGTCATCAATTGGGCGCCGCTCGCGGAGTTGGCGGGAATCTTCCCTGGCAAACGCATAATGCACGGGACGCGCGTGCCACCCTCCCAGGCTGTGCCCTTGCCTTCTCGCAATGCTCCGGCCGAGCCGGCATGATTGCCGTAGCTGAGCCAAGGGCCGTTGTCGCACGTGAACACCACCAGCGTGTTGTCGGTCAGGTTGTGCTTGGCTAGCGTCTTCAGCACCTCGCCCACCGACCAGTCGATCTCCATCATCACATCGCCGTGCAGCCCCTTCTCGGACTTCCCCTTGAACTTGTCGCTCACAAACAGCGGCACGTGCGGCATGGAGTGAGCCAGATAAAAGAAGAAGGGCCGCTCTTTATTGCGCTCGATGAACTTCACGGCCCGCTCGGTGTACCACGTGGTCAGGTTGCGTTGCTCGTCGGGCGTGATCTCCGCATCAACGACCTTATCTCCCTCGATCATCGGCAGCGGCGGATACGTGCCCGGCTTGGCTTCGGGATGGTAAGGCCACATATCGTTGGAGTACGGCAGGCCGAAGTACTCGTCAAATCCATGCCGCACCGGCAAGAACTGCGGATGGTGCCCCAGGTGCCACTTGCCGGCCATGCCCGTGGCGTAGCCCTTTTGCTTGAGGACCTCGGCGATGGTTGTTTCGTCCGCGTGAATGCCATGCTTGGCGGAGGGGCCCAGCGCTCCGTGAATTCCAATGCGGTTGGGATAGCAGCCGGTTAGTAGGCCCGCGCGGGAAGCGGAGCAGACGGCTTGCGCAACGTGAAAGTTTGTGAAGCGGCAACCTTCGCGGGCAAGTTGATCCAGATGGGGCGTGGTGAACCCCTTGCCGCCGAAGCAGCCCACATCGGCGTAACCCTGATCGTCGGTGAAGACGATTACAATGTTCGGCAATCGGTCTGCGGCCGAAGCGGCGGCGCCCATCAGGAACGTGATGCAGCAACTGATCCAATGGATCCATTTTCTTGACATGGCAATCGTCTTTCTGGAAATCGAGATGGTCAGGAGGCTTTGCGTTTCTCGCCGGTTTCGCGGTCGAATTCGTCCGGCCGGCGGGATTCGGGCACGCGGTCTTGCGTCTCTTTCTCCCAACGCGTCAGCAGCTCGCGCATCTGGCTGAGCGTGGCGGCGTGAGCGGAATCGGCCGCGATGTTCTTCAACTCGTGCGGATCGGCCGTTAGATCGTACAGCTCCTCGGCGGGGCGCGGCACGGTGAAGCAGCCCCGTTGATGAGCCGGCAGCTTGCCGGCGTCTCGCAGCGCACGCATCGCCTCATAGGTGGGACTGCGCACGGCGTCGGCCGGCGGCGTGCCGGGAATGTCGGTGTAGTAGTTGCGAATGTACTTGAACCCGGCGGTTCGCACGCCGCGACCGTGATCGTCGAAGTCGTGCCAGTTGTGCTCGGCGTAAACCTGCTCTCGCACGGAAGCGGTCGGATCTTCCAGCAGCGGGACGATGCTCACGCCTTGAAACGTCGGACCCGGCTTCAGACCCGCGAGGTCCAGCAGCGTGGGTCCGATATCGATGCTGCTCACCAGGCTCTGGCAAGTGGACGCCGCCTTGACCCTCGCCGGCCAGCGCACAATCCACGGCGTGCGGATCCCGCTATCGTACATCGTAGTTTTGCAGCGCGGGAAGGGGCGGCCGTTGTCGCTGATGAACAAGACCAGCGTGTTCTCCGCCGCCTGCTGTTGTTCCAGTTCTTCCAGCACGCGGCCCACGTCGCCGTCCATCCGCGTGATCTCATCGTAATACATCGCCAGATCGGCACGCGTCTCGGCCACATCGGGCAAGTAGGGCGGGACCACGGCATCGGCGGCGGAGTGGGGGCGCTCGATGGCCCGTTTCTGATAAGGACGATGCGGATCCATGAACGCCAGCCACAGGAAGAAGGGCTTGTCCCGCGGACGATCGCGGAGTGCGTCGACCCATTTGCCGCCTGCCTCGTTGACGCTGTCGAATTTGCTCTTGGCGGGTCCTCCCAGATGCCATTTGCCGGCCTGGGCGGTGTAGTAGCCGGCCTGTTTGAGCACCTCGACGAACGTAACCTGATCCGCCGGCAACGGCTGATGCAGTTGCCGCGCGCCGGTGTTGTGCGGATAGCGACCCGTGATGGTGCTGCTGCGGCTGGGGCTGCACGAGCTACAGGTGAGGAACGCGGAATCGAACCGCATTCCCTCGCGCGCCAGCTTATCCAAGTTGGGGGTGCGAATATGCGGATGGCCGTAGGCGCCGCAATCGTCGCAGGCCATGTCGTCGGCGATGAACAAGATAAAGTTGGGCCGCTCGGCCGCAACCGTACCTTCCGCAGAGGCTGCCAGCGGCACGGTCGCCAGGGCCATGATCGTCCAGCTCAACAACGGTGCTCGATTCATCCGGGATCCTCCACAAGTCTGGTCTCGGTCACTATAACACCCGGGTACGCTTGCGCCTGCCGGAGGATTGCGCTGCCTCAGACCGGCCGCCTACCGCGTTGTCGAAGCAACCGCATCCGCGTGGACGCTAGCGCCTGGCATAAAGTTGACTTCCTTCCGAATAGCGATAGGCTGGGGGCGTCCTGACATTGAAACTATTGGGGGATGCCATGTACCGATCCTGTTTGCTTTGCCTGGCCGTGTTGAATGTCGTCTGCACCGGCGTTGCGAGCGCCCAGAATGCGGCTGATCCTCCGCTGCGGCCACATGCGAAGGCGCCCGTTTATCAACTTTCGAATTTGCGAACTGCGAATGACACTCCCTTTGGCGACTTGGCCTTCGACTACTCACGCCAGGGTGACAATCAGGTCTTGAGCGGGATCGTGCTGGTCACCCGCAACGCGCAAGGCCGCCAAAGCAATGGCACGCTGTTCCTCTCGGCGCTGTCTAAACAGCAGGGCACTCTGCAACTGAGAACGCTGGGAGGCGGCGTTGCGGGCGGCCTGGAGTTGTGGCTGGAGTTGCATCAATTCATCGGCGGCAAGACGCTTCGTCAGAAGATCTCGAATTCCGTTACGCTTGGGAACATTTCGCAAACCACGGAACCACGGGAGTGGACTGCCGAAGAAACCAAGGCCTTCGAATCGTGGGAAAAGAGCACCACGCCTCCTCCGCCGCCGCCCGCCGGATTTGTGGTAGTATCCACGGAAGCCGCCTTGTTGCCCGGCATGCCCGTCTTGGCGGGCTGGATGGGGGAGTGGAAGAAGGCCGAGGTGATCGAAGCCCGGAAGGACGGCAATGTAACGGTCAAGTACCCGGAGTACTCCTCGTTCCTAATAGCTCGACCAAGAAACTGGCTGGCGATTGAGTCCAAGACGTTGGACGCGGGGCGCGTCAACCCCAAGCAGTTCGTCCCGAGCGTTAAGGTGCTTCCCGGCGGAACAACCCCCATCGACCCGGATCTGGAGGCCGTGACGGCGACCACGCCGCTGGTGCCCGGAGCGCCTCTAAAGGCAGAGTGGGGCTCCCGCTGGAATGACGTCACGGTTCTGGAAGTGCTTGATAACGATCGTGTGCGGATCCATTGGGACAAGTTTGGCAAGGCCTGGGATGACGACAAGGATCGTAGCTCCCTGATGATCAGCAAGAGCACACTGGCGGCTCTGAAGAAGCCCGACGCCAAGGAGCAGTTCGCCAAGCGTGTCGAGCAGACTTCCTCGTCGTTTGGCGGTAGGCCCGGCTCGTCTTTTGCATCGCCGGCTCGCGACGCGAACCTCAAGCGGTATCCCATCCGCAGCCCAATTCCTGGCAATGCCGTGCGGGTGACCGACGAGACGCCGCTGGAAGAAGGGACCAAGCTCGGCGCCAATTGGGGAAACCGATGGGAGAACGTGACGGTTCTGGCGGTCCACGAGGACGGAAGCGTCAAGATTCACTGGGATCAATATGGATCAGCGTGGGACGGCGACATGGCCCGCGATTGCCTGGTCATCGATAAGAAAGTTCTTAAAAAACTGGAATCCAAAACGGGCGCATCCGACGCGTCGAGCGGCAAAAAGCCCGCTTCGGGCGCGTACCGAGTGTTGCTGCTCGGATATGGAACGAGGAAGCTGGCGGTCACCAAGGTGGTCGCGGAACTGACGGGATTGGAGTTAAAGGACGCGTTGGAATTGGTAGGGGAACTTCCCGTGACGCTGAAACAGGGACTCACCAAGCAGGACGCCGATGAGCTTAAGAAGCAATTGGAGGCGTCCGGCGGCGTCGTCAAGGTCGAGGGGCCATGACGGGATCGGAATCTAACTTGGCTTCGCTCGGCGTTCGTGTGCCGCTCATCGAAACACGCCTGGCTTTATGGATCCTGGCTTGCGCCTTGCTCGCCGGCTGCCAGAAGGCGAGTATCCCTTCCTACAGCGTGGTCGAATCGGCAGACCAGTTAACCGTCACGCTGCACACGACTGCCGGCGATATTCCAGTCAATGTCGATAAACGCGCCAGTGGCAGCGGCACGCGCAATGGATCGAGGTCGAGCGGCGGCTCTTCGTTAAGCTACGAGATCAAGTACCAGCACAACGACGGTAAGACCACGATCACCAGCGTCCAACTCGACGGCCAAGAGATTCCCAAGTTTGATTGAATGTTCCTTCGCTCCGCGTATCACAGGTCGCAGGAGATGCGACCAGGCTAAGGCGTACCCGGCTACTCGATCCACTGCCATCCGAGCATCAGCCTCACCCGCCGGGCGCTGCACCTAGCGCACGATAAAGACTCGACGCCACGGGTTTTTGTTCGATCCCTCCGCGGCTGTAGTACATCACCAAATCGGCGCGCGTTTCGAGTTATTCGGCGGAACGATTATCGTTGTTTCGACGCTTTCAACACCTCAGCCGCCCAATCCAACTCCGTGGACGCGAGAGGGGGATCGGCCGGCTGGCGGTAGTCGACCGCACCGCGGCGATAGGGTCCCTCATCGTAGGCACGATTAAACACGAACTGCAAATCGAGCGGAATCTCGCGCTCTGCCTCTCGCAGCGGCACAGGAAAACAGGGAAGAGGCTCTTGCATCGTGACGGAGAAAACCTGATACCCGCGGCTTGCTCCCCGGCGCTGCCAGGCGCGGTTCACGAGCACAAAGTAACTCGGCGCTGGCGTGAGGCGAGAGACGAGATCGTCCATTACCGGCTCCGCAAACAGTCGTCCGCCAGAGCGCAACAGATCGATCTCGATGAGGCTGGCGTCGCTGGCCAGGATTTCCTGCTGCTTCTGGATGTAACTCTCCCGATCGGGACCACGCCGCTTGTTGCTGGGGCTGACGATTTCGATCAGCGTGATTAGCTTGTGTCCACGGGCGGAATCGCGCACTTCCACCGAGTGATGCTCTCCCACTTCGTCGAGAAAGTTGAATTCATAAAACTTCGAGATCTCCGTGCGTGGCGACTCTAAAACGGCAGCCGCACTCGGGGCACCCACCGGATGCCGTACGACGGCCACATCGGGCACGATCCGACGCACGTAGCCCGGCTCTTCCACAATGCCCACCTCGGGCCGCATCTCCAGTCGTGCATAGTAGGGCGCCGGCATCGACAGGTTGAGAGCCGAGCTAATCTGGCCGGCCAGCCGCTGATGGAAGTCCGGCCAGATATCTGGCGCCTCCAGAAACGGATCCATGCCGGGAAACGGAGAGGGCATCGCGGAATTTCTCCTCTTGATGACGCGATTATACGGGAGGAAGGCGAGCACCGTAATTATACTTGGCGTGAAGGAATTACGCTCGGCGGGAGACGCCTTCTCACCACCCGGATTACTGGCATGTCTTTCAGCTTGTTTCGCCGTTCGGCTCATCAGAACTCACGAGCGGCCGCCCACATGACCTGGGCTAAGACCAGCGTCAGCCGCACGGTCTCTCGCACCGGTGTGTTCCTCAAGAAGCAGATCTGGATTTGGCCGATCATCGCCGTGCTAATGCTCTCGCTCATCGGCCTGGGGCTGCGGCGGGCCATTGAGACCACCATGCAGGAGAGCCTCAAATCGGAGCTGCAAACTCTGCTCGGTGTAGAGACCGCCATGCTGGAAACGTGGTTTCGAGTGCAGAGATCCAACGCCGAGTCCTCGGCCAACAACCTGGAAATCCGGCGGCTGATCTATCAGTTGCTGGAACCGCCGGCGGACGAAGCCGCCCCGCCCGTCTCCACCGCCGCCATCCTGCGAAAGAAGTTCGATCAGGCTTTGGGGCCCGCCCTCACCGCCCACGACTACGTGGGTTACCTTGTGGCGGACAAACGTCAACAGATCGTCGCTGCCGCCAGTGCCCAACTTGTCGGGCAAAAGGAGCTCCCCGAATACAAAGAGTTCCTTACGCGCGCCTTGGACGGGGAGACTTGTATTTCGCCGCCGTTTGACAGCCGCCTGGCGATGAAGGATGAAACGGGGCAAGCCCGGACCGGACTGCCGACGATGTTTGTCTGCGCGCCGGTGCGCGACGAGAGTTTTCAAGTCGTCGCGGCACTGGCGCTGCGCATCCGGCCGGATCGGGAGTTCACGCGCATCTTGCAGCTTGGCCAGGTGGGTCAGTCGGGCGAGACGTACGCGTTCGACAGGTCCGGACGCATGGTGTCCAACAGCCGGTTCGACGATCAACTCATCTTGCTGGGCTTGCTGCCGGACCAGGACAATTCTCGCTCCATCTTGCAACTGCAGGTGCGCGATCCCGGTGGCAATATGACCACAGGCCATCGCCCCACGGTGCGACGCAGCGAGCTGCCCCCCACGTTCATGGCTGGCGAAGCCGTGCAAGGCCGTAAAGGCGTGAGCGTCGATGGTTATCGCGATTATCGCGGCGTGAACGTCGTCGGCGCTTGGACCTGGCTGCCGGAGGCACAGATCGGCGTGGCGACGGAAATTGATTATGCGGAAGCCTTCCGCCCGCTCACCATTCTCCAGCGGGCTTTCTGGGGGCTGTTCGCACTGCTGGCCATCAGCTCCATCGCCATCTTTGTCTTCACTGTGATGGTGGCCCGTCTGCGGCGCGAGGCCCAGAAGGCCGCCATCGAAGCTCAGCAGATCGGACAGTACCAACTGGAGCAGAAGCTGGGCGCGGGGGGTATGGGCGTGGTCTACAAAGGCCGCCATGCGATGCTCCGCCGCCCGACCGCCATCAAGATGCTGGAGCCGGACAAGGTGAACCCGGCCACCATCGAGCGGTTCGAGCGCGAGGTGCAGATCACCAGCCAGCTCAATCATCCCAACACCGTGGCCATCTACGATTTCGGCCATACGCCGGAGGGCGTGTTCTACTATGCCATGGAGTATCTGGATGGCATCGATCTGGAGACGCTGGTGCAGCGTTATGGTCCGCAGCCGGCCTCGCGCGTGATCCACATTCTGAGGCAAGTCTGCGGGTCCCTGTACGAGGCCCATTCTTTGGGCCTGGTGCATCGGGACATCAAGCCGGCGAATATCATGCTTAATCGCCGCGGCAGCGAGCCGGACGTGGTGAAGGTGCTCGATTTCGGCCTCGTCAAGGCGATCGACGAACAGAAGCAATCGGGCGCGTCGCAACAGGGCTCGCTCACGGGCACTCCGCTCTATATGTCTCCCGAGGCCATCGAGTTGCCCAGCTCGGTCGATGCCCGCAGCGATCTCTACGCCGTCGGGGCGGTGGGCTACTTTTTGCTCACCGGGCAGCCCGTGTTTGAGGCGGCGAACATACTCGAGCTTTGCCAGCGGCACGTGGCGGCCGTGCCGACGCCTCCCTCGGAGCGCATCGCCACGCCGGTTCCGGCGGCGCTGGAGAGCGCCA
>JBGTDH010000633.1:0-12597 GCA_041748435.1 Pirellulales bacterium | reverse complement strand
CCGACGACCGAGGACGTGCCCACCCGCCGTCGTCTCTTCCGGCGTTCTCCGCTTGCGCTTTGCATTGCGGCTCTTGCGATCGTGGGCACCGGCCTGTTGCTCTGGACGCGCTCGGATCTGCCCGTTCCGGCGGAGTATGTCCCCAGCGGTTGGGCTCAGGCGCTCTACGACGGGCAATCGCTCGATGGCTGGCAAACTCTGGGCGGCGGCTGGTCGCATGCAAAAGATGCCGAGGGGGGCTTTGTGCTCGCCGGAAGCGGCCGCATTCGGCGCTCGCTGCCTCATCCGCCCGGGAAAAGACTCCTTAGTTATCGCCTGGCCGTGAGCTTCGAACTGCACGAAGCAGAAGCCGTGGAACTACAGTTCGCCTTGGCTGGCGGAGCGCAGGACTCTTCGCGCCTGGTACTACGCGCTGCGCCCGACGAAGTCGTGTTCGGCCGTCGCAATGGCGATCTCCAAGACCTAACCGTCGAATTTCGTCAGCCAGGAGTGCCCCGGCCGAAGAACTCGCAAATCCCCGATTACCATGAACTGCGCGTCGAACGCCACGCTGACACTTGGTTCGCATTCTTTGACGGTCGAGAGCTCGGCACGTTGCCCGCATCTTCTCCGGAAGAGTTGCCCGAGTTTCGGTTGCGGGTGGAAGGCGGTCAGGCGCTGTTCGATGGACCTACCGTTATCGAGTTGCAGCCCCGCATCCACTAAGTGCTAGTCGTTCATCGGCGGGATCAGTTCCAAACACACGAGCCGATCATCGCCGCGCGCGTAGAGCAGCCCGTGCGAGAGAATCGGCGCGGCCCAGGCGGGATAGTTGAGCAACTTTCGAGGCTCGACGCCCGCCGGGAGCGGACCGGTGGCGCGATCGACGAGTGTGAGCTGACCGGCCACATCGAACTTCTCGGGGTTGATTCGCAACAGCAGCAGATCGCCGTACTCGGTGAGGCAGATCAAGTGGCCATCGACCAGCAACAGACTGGAGCGCGATAGGCCTGGCTCGCTCCACTTCACGGCGCCGGTGGCCAGCTCGATGCATCGCAGCTCGGCATTGTTCGTGTGCCGGCCGCTGGAGCCGTAGAGACAGCCGTCGTGATGGATGGCCGTGTTCCAGTGCGTCTGCATCGCTTTGTCCCGTCGCCGCTCGAGGTCGGTCCAGACGAGATCGAAGCCCCCCGGTTTGACCCGCAGCAGCGAGCTGCCGGGACCATAGCATTCGGAGATCAGCACCAGATCATTCACGACCACTGGATTGCTGGCGTTCACGCTTTCCAGACTCTCGTCCCGCCAAGGATAGTGGAACTCCTGCTTGCCCGTGATGGGATCGAAGGCCAACAGGCCGCCACGCGCGAACACAAAGCACACGTCGCGGCCGCCAATCTTCGCCACCACCGGACTGGCGTAACTGGCCAGCTCATCGCCCAGTTTGTACTTCACCTGTCCCGTACGCTTATCGAACGCCACGACCGCAGTGCCGTTGGGGCGCACGCGCTCCAGTTGCCCCGGCGGCGCGTCGCGGCTCTCTGCAGGGCTACCGCCCACCTGTACGATCAGCAAGTCTTGATAGACAAGCGGCGTGCTGCCGACGCCAAAGAAATTCTGGATCACGCCGAACTGCTGGGCCGTATCGACCCGCCACACAAGCTGGCCGTCCTCCGCCCGCAGGCAATGCAGCAGGCCTTCCGCGCCGAAAATGTACACGAGCCCGCCATCGACCACCGGCGCGCAGCGCGGGCCATTGTTGTAGCCGTACAAGTCCTGATAACTCGTCGGGTACTCGAACCGCCACAGCTCCTCGCCCGTTTCGCTGCGATGACAGGCCACGCGTGCCTGGCCGTCGTGCCGGGCAAACTGAAACAGCCGGCCGCGGGCCACGGTGGGCATGCCGTAGCCCACCCCCAGCGGCATTTGCCAGACGATACGCGGCGGGCTCGCTTTCCAATCGGTGTTGATCCCACGCTCGCTCGAAGTGCTGTCTCCGCGCGGGCCGAGGAACGCCGGCCAGTCTTCGCCCGCGGCGCGCGTGCCCAGATCCGGGGGCGGTCCTTTGGGAGCAGCAACAAACGTCTCTTGTGTCGCTGGGCGCGCGGCAGGTGCAGGTTCGATCGTGACCGACGCGCCCAACGGCGTCCGCACCATCACCGGCGCGGCCTTCTGCTCACAGCCGGCCGCCGCGACGAGAGCCAATACTAACCCGATGCGTAAGCAAGGGAGTGACACAGCGACTGATATTAGCCCGACGCGCAAGCGAGGGATTAATACGCTTACCCAACAGAACGAGGTCGCGAGCGCTGCCGTCCCGCTGATTGCCGCGCTCCCTCGCTCACGCTTCGGGTTAGTATCCAAGCCACTCGGGCAAAAGGCGGCTCGCATGGGCATTACCACGGTTGCGATGAGTTGACGGACGCTCCCGCCCAGAATACAAGACGGCCAGACGGGCAGCAACCAATCAACACGGAGCAAGCGCATGAACTCATCCCCCAGACCGCCGGCCACGGTGCGGCTGATCGAAGAGCACGAAGCCACGGGGCGCGTGCGGGAAATCTTCGACGACATCAAGGCCACCAAGCAAATCGATTTCGTTCCCAACTTCTGGCGGGCGTTGGCCAGCCATCCCACGCTGCTGGAGATGGCGTGGGTCCGGCTGAAGCACGTGATGCATGGCCCCGGCCAGCTCGATCCGCTGGTGAGGGAGATGATTGCCCTGGCAGTCTCCGCCACCAACGGCTGCTCGTATTGCATCAACAGCCACACGGCGGCGGTCAAGAAGCTGGGACTGAACGACGCCGGCCTGGGAGAGCTGATGCACGTGATCGCGCTGTTCAACACCACCAACACCCTGGCCGACGCCTACCAGGTCCAACCCGATATCTTCCCGCCTCAGTGATAGGGAGCGCCGTCGTGCAGTCGAAGATACACCAGCTTAGTTCGGCTACCTCAGGCCGGCCGGCCGCAACCAAGACAACCGCGGATGATGCCGGCGGGGAGGGGAGAACCACGAAAACTACGAAAGACACGAAAGAGATCGACTCGCTGATCGCCGTCCTGACATGGTCCGAATTCCTTTTCGTGGTTTTCGCGTCTTTCGTGGTTCCCGAATTGGTTCTCTGGCGCGGCGGATGCGATACGGTTGATCTTCTCGCCCGACGCAGATCACAAACGGATGTCGCTCCATCACCCCGGGCGTGTGGAGCACATCGAGGGAGGTCTGACAGGCGGCGATGACAGCGTCGTCGGCAAAGGCAATCCACTGGCCTCGATACTGGCCGAGCAACTGATCGCGCATCGCCCAGTACGCAGCCTCGTTCTTGCGCCAATCGGGATGGATTCTCTGTGCGATTTCCGGAGGCAATGCGTCGGCCAGGCTTGTCATCGGTCACCTCGAACCTTCGCTGGGGCTGTCATCATCGTACCGCCCTTGCGTTTGTCCGTCGAGTTTCGCTTGGCAGGTGCAGACGGTTGAAGATAATGCGCTGCTTGCCGGACGACCCCATCGGGCTCTTGCCCGATGGTGAAGTAGATTGACTGGCTAGACTCGGCACGTTCAACAGCTCCCCGACCCCCGCGAGCTTGCTCATGGGTGAAGCAGATTGGCGGCTAAAACGATGCGCAAACGCGTAGCCTGCCAATCTGCTTCACCAATCCGGACAAGCCGGATGGGGTCGAACCCTACGCGCTTTGGACGCCTTAGCCGTCCAATCTTGTCCACCATCCGCTCAAGGCGGATGGGGTTCAACGATAGCAGCGATTTATCGCTGGCCGACGCCTACCAGGTTCAACCCGATATCTTCCCGCCGCAGTGAGGTCAGGATTTACGCAGCCCCAAGGCGTCGGCTTCGGCGGCCAGGGCGTCGATCACGAACTGGATGTGCTCGTCGAGGTCGACGCCGAGGTCGGCGGCGCCGTGGATGATGTCTTCGCGCTTCACGGCGGCGGCGAAGGTTTTTTGCTTCATCTTCTTTTTGACGCTGGAGGCCTGCATGCCCAGGATGCCCTCGGGCCGGACCATGGCGCAGGCCGTGACAAAGCCCGCCAGCTCGTCGCAGGCGTAGAGGGTCTTATCCAATCGTGAGACGCGCGGGCAATCGGGCAGATAATCGGCGTGGCTCTTGATGGCGTAGATCACGTGGGGCGGATAACCGCGCTCGGCCAGAATGGCGGCCCCCTGCAGAGGATGATCGGGCGGGTTGGGCCAGCGCTCGTAATCGAAATCGTGCAGCAGGCCCACGATGCCCCACGTCTCTTCGTCTTCGCCAAAGCGGCGAGCATAAGCTCGCACGGCGGCCTCGACGGCCAGCATGTGCTTACGCAGGCTATCGCTGGCGGTGTACTCGCAGACTAAGGCGTAAGCATCGGCGCGGTTCATCGCTTACCTGGTCAAGGCGGCCGCCTACTTTCGCTCGCCCGGCTTCGTGGCGGTCTTTTCGGTGGGCTTATCGCCGTCTTCTTCCAGTTCGTTGATCAGCTCGCGCCACGGCTTGCCGGCCTTGTAGCTCTCCAGCTCCTTGGCGAGGTTTTCCTTGATGTCCTCGCCCGCCAGATCGACCGAGGTCTGGCTCCATTGGATGGCAGTCTTGTAGTCACCCGCTTCCGCATAGCCGGCGGCCAGCGTGCTGACGAGATGTGCCTGCTTGTACTCCGTCACTTCACAACCTGCGGTGGCCAGCTCGACGGCCCGCTTGCCGTTGCGAATTTTTTCGTCGGGAGATGTGGCCAAGAGCCAAGCCAGGTTGTTCAACACATGGCTGTTCTTGGGCTCTTCCTTCAGAACGGCTTCGTAATCGGCCACGGCCTCGGCCTGCTTGCCGACGCGCAACAGCACATCGGCCCGTCCCTGCAGGGCAGCCTGATTCTTGGCGTCCAACTGCAGGGCTTGCGTGAACGCCTCGATGGCTTCGTTCAGATGCTTGCCGGCGCTGTAGAGCATGCCCAATTGCAACAGCACCGTGGGATCTTTCGGTGCAGCCTTGCTCACTTCCTTGAGATCGGTAATCGCCAGATCGAACTTGCCATCTCCGGCCAGCAACGCGGCACGGGCCTTCAAGGCGGGCAGGTGATTCGGCTTGACCTTCAACGCGGCATCCACATCGGCCAGCGCCTTGTCTTTCTCTCCCAACTGCTGATAGGCCCCGGCTCGCAGAATCAAAGCGGCCAGTGTATTGGGCGCCAGTGTCAGGCACTCGTTCAAGTCTTCCAGCGCCTCTTGAGGCCGGGACTGAATCACATGAATTCGGGCGCGATGCACATACGCGAATGGACTCTTGGGTTCCAACTCGATCGCCTCGCTCAAAGCCTCCAACGCTTCGTCGTACTTTTCAAGAGTCGCCAGGGTCACGCCCAGCAGCTCGTGCGTGCCCGCGTGCTTGGGATCGATGCCAATGGCGGCCTTCAGATCGGCCAGACCTTCGTCGTTCTTGCCTTGCTCCAGGCTGTACAAGGCCCGCGCCCGCAGCGCTTCCAGGCTGCGCGGATCCGCCTTCAGGGCCTCGTTGAGATCGGCCATCCGCTTTTCGGGATCGGTCTGCAGCGTGGCCCGCAACGCCAGGGCCTTGGCTTTGATGGTGTCGTCTTCGCTCTGGAGCTTCACGGCCTCGTCCAAGGCGGTCATGGCGCGGGTGCGATCGCCACCGGGCAAGGCGTGCAGCCGAGCCACAAGATAATGCGTCTCAGGATCCCGCGGCTCGTGCCGCAGCGCCCGTTCCAGATCGCTCAGGGCGATCTGCCGCATGCGAATGAACTGCTGCACGGCGGTGGGCTCGGCCGGCAGGGATTGCAGACGCTCCGAGATAAAGCTCGCTCGCTGCACCAGCGTGGCGGCCAGCAGTTGCTTGGCGAACACCGTGTTGTCTTTGTCTAAACCGCGATCGAGCGCGCTCTGACAAAGATCAATCACTTCGCCCAGATCATCCAGATTGTCTGCCTTGATCTTGGCGGCGATGGCCTTATCGAGATCCGCTTGTCCCGGCTCGTCCGCCTGTACGCCCGAGGCGGCCAGCAACAGACCCAGGAACAACGACAGCCCGGCGAACTTCTTTGGCAGCGACATGATGGGCAACTCCCCGAGGCGATGAAACTACGCACCTTGCTCAACCCTACAGGTTAGTGCGGATTGGCAAGCGGGTAAATACGAGTTGATTATTCGGTATGGCCGTGAGCGCTTCCCTCAATGTTCGGCAAGCTCTCCTCGCCGTCTCCCAAGACGAAAGTGAACCAACCGGCGTTGATCATGCGGACTTGCTCCACGGCGGACAAGAGTGATGCTTGGTAATTGGTAAATAGATGCGCGACGGGCACATCGGTGGGAATGCCCACGCGAGCGCCCCAGCGTCGACCGCCTCTCGAGCAAACGTGCGGACGGAGGCGACTTGACAGGCGTACATTAATTCGCCATCATCTTCCTGCCGACAGCGTGCATAGTTGGATTTGAGGTTTCGTGGAACAAGGGAGTGTAAGAATGATTCAACTTCCAGGGCTCACAGACGCATATGCAACAATCTTAGCCGATCCACCGTGGCGATTCACTAATCGGACGGGAAAAATGGCGCCGGAGCACAAGCGACTGCGACGCTATCGCACGATGAGCTTCGCTGAAATTCGGGAGTTGCCCGTCTGCCAACATGCCGCTGAAAAGTCACATCTGTACTTATGGGTTCCAACGCTTTATTGGTGGAAGGCCTGTCTGTGATGGAAGCGTGGGGATTTAAGTACAAGACGAATCTGGTGTGGTATAAGGTTCGAAAGGATGGCGGGCCAGATGGACGCGGCGTTGGTTTTTACTTTCGAAACGTCACCGAGTTGATTTTGTTTGGCGTGCGCGGACACGTTCGCACACTCAAGCCGGGCCGGACCCAGGTGAACCTCCTTTCCACTCGCAAGCAAGAACATTCGCGAAAGCCCGACGAACTCTACAGAATTATTGAGCAATGCAGCGCCGGACCATACTTGGAGTTGTTCGCGCGCGAGAGAGTTGAGGGCTGGACTCAATGGGGTGACGAACTAGATTCCTATGTCACAACAAGGCCTGTCTTCAAAGCCTACAACGGTCACGCCCTCGCGCCTACTCACCGGGGCGGTAGCAATTCAATCCCATGCCAATCAAGAGGAGCTGGCACCCCCCAGCGCCTCCTCCATCTACCTTCGGAATGAGCTTATCCCAGTGCGTTGTTGACGCGCCGTACGATTGGCCCTTTCCGAGTTGCACGAAAAGTCCCTGAAGTTCAGTGAGCCGGGTGATAATAACACCGACGGAGAGCACGTGAAGTTGCCGCAATAGCCGGAAGTTGTTGAGGTCCCGATCGTAGAACCCGTCTTGTTGTTCCATTCAACCTCCACTCCGACGCGGTTCTTGAAATTGTCGATCCTGTGGGTAGGGCTCGGAATTACCTTACCATCGACGACGATCTTGGTATCGAACGAGTCGCGGCGAAACGGCCTTCAGAAGTTTCCCGCGGGCTCGCCGCCGGCGCGCGTCGAGAGGCCGCGCCATACGCCTAGCGCGATCGACTCCCGCACGAATCGCACGGCGCCGTCGCAAGTAAGCAGGTTGACGCCCCCGGGGTGATAGCTGCGGGACGTGGAAAGCGCCTTGTTGTGGCTGCCGTTGCCGCAGTCCCATTTGCCCATCGGGTTGGGAACATAGTAATGGTTGTAGAGCGTGTTGCCGAAATGCCCGTTGATCCATTGCTCTCCGCGTCGGGAGTTCCATACTCCCGCGCCGCTGTCGCATGCCGCCGGCGTGGGATCGCTGCCGCCGGGCACCTCCAGCACCACCATGCGAATCTGCTGCGCGTGCGTGGGCAATGCGAAGATCGGCGTGCCATCGCCAATCAGGCTTTCGCTGAAGGCCGCCGTGTTGGACGTCCCATCGAGAATATCAAACACCTTGATGGGCTTCTGGGCAAACACGCCGTTGCCATTGGCGATGGTTAGATACGTGACATTGCCGGCGGAGTCGGTGGCCGTGCCCGTGCCGTTGCAGGCAGCGTAGTTGGTGCCGAAGTAGGCGCTGCCCGGCACTTGCCCCTTCTGCGGATCGCTGGGGCAAACCAGCAGCGGGACCATATTCTTGGCCGCCGCATCGTTCTGTCCTCCCACGGCCAGCGTGCCGATGGGATCGACCAGCTCCTCGAGCGATGCTTGCTCGACATAGGCCAGCAACCGCGCGGGGGCCGAGACCACCTGCGGAAACTGATTGCGTCCTTGGGGAAACTCCTTCTTGGAGCTTTCGTAGTTGTGCATGGCGGCGCCAAGCTGCTTCAGGTTGTTCAGCCAGCTCGAGCGCCGCGCCGCTTCCCGTGCGGCTTGCACGGCCGGCAGCAACAGGGCGATCAATACTCCGATAATGGCGATCACAACCAGGAGCTCGACCAGGGTGAAGCCGCCGCTGCGCGGCAAGATTGCCGCGCGCTGATAGACGTATCGCATATCCTCTCTCACGGAAAGGCGGCGACGGGCGCGCAATGGCGCACGTAACCGCAGTGATGACTGACACTTCTCGACGCGCACGCGCGACTAGCAATCGGCGGCGCGCGGGGGCGGAGCGGACGGAGCATCGTCCGGAGAAGTGGGCCAGAGAGAGACAACTCCCAGAGCGTTTAAACGATCTATCGTCGGCTTCCAATCCACGCGTGGCGGCGGCAGGCACAGCGAAACGCCGGCCAAAAACTCACCGGATCCGGCACACTTGAGGGCGGCCGAGATCGAGACGCTTCCGTCCTGCGAACAACAGCTCGCCGCAGATTGTGGCTCGCTTGGATTGGAATCCTGGCAGCAGGCAGGCACTTTGGCTGTGGCGCAACAACCGAGCGCCTTCGAGGCAGCCGCCTGTTCCTTCAAGAAGGCCGGCGTCGCGACCCGATGCGCGGCGGCCCAGGCCAGTCGTTGCTCCGGCGTATGACAACAGCAGTTTCGCCAACATTGCTCGGCGCTGCGGCAGCCACACTGGCCGAACATGCAAGGAAACGGCTGGCTCAGGTCCTTGGCATACGGCACAGGGATGGGAACCCCGCTGGCGATCAGCACAAACAACATCAGCGCCAGCCAGCCGCACAGTGGAAAGCCCAGCCGATAGAGCGTGCGAAGGTAAAGGCAGGATCGCATGGCAAGCTGAGGTAAGCGCGTCACCGGGTGCGAGTATAGATTCCCCCCCGCCGCCGCACAAGAATGAGGGGTGGGGCTTCCCTGCTAATGGATTTGCGACGCAGATGCCGATACGACACTAGGGCCACTGCTGGCAGGCAGGACCTTCGTGCTGCGCGGTGAAGTGATGATCGCTCTCCGCGGCGCGGGTCCACTCCGGCTACTCGTCTGGCCTGGACTGGAACGGATTCCTGATCGGGGGGTGCATGTCATGCTCAAAGGCAAACTCTTTGCCGCCGGCTTGTTGGCCTCGTTTCTGCCCACTCTGGACGCCGCCGACGACGTGAAATACGTCACCGAAGGGGGCCGCGAGTACATGGTCACCAAGCGGGTGGTCAACCGCCCCATGTCCAAGACCGAGTACAAAGAGGTAGCCCGCGACGTGTATCGCGAGGAATACGTCTCGGAAAGCCAGGATGTGACGCGCATCGTGCAGGTGCCCATCACCGAATATCAATGGGAAACGCATTGGGCCGGCCGTTGGAATCCGTTCTCGCAGCCCTACATGGTGCAGCGGCTCGTGCCCCGCACACGCCTGGAAACGCAGGCGCAGATTGTGAAAGTTCCCACCGTGCGGCGGCAACTGGTGCCGGAGACGCAGATTGTGAAAGTGCCCGAGACGGTGCGCTGGATGGAGCAGGAACACATCGAGCACAAGGTGGCCGTTAGTCCTCCGGCCGGCAAGGATGTGAGCTCGATTGCCTCCCGTCCCGCGGTCGGCGGCACGCAGAAGCTGGAAGGTGACCCGCCCCGCAGCACCGGCACGATCATCAAGCGGTATTAAGGCTCGTCTGGTTCTGTTGACGTTTGGCCTTGCGACCGCTGATCTCCGTGCTCCGTAGTGAGAAGCCGAACGATCCGCCCGGCAAGCGGACGGGATCGAGTTCAATAGGCTGACCGTGTAGCGAGAACTCGAACGATCCCCCGTACAAGCCGGAGGGATTCGGAGACCAGGGTGAAGTGGCCGCGGCGGAGCTGCCGGGGATTCAATCCCGCGGGCTTGCCCCGCGGATCGTTCGGGTTCTCGCGCCGGGAGTTCCGATTGACGTCGCCAATGTGCATGACCAACAGTGGTCGATGCCACGCTGAAGGGAATCCCGTTCGTCGTCCGCGACCCAGCCCGCGTAAGCAGCATCTCTGCGGCGAAGGGCGAGGACGCCACCAAACCCAAACCCAAACACGGCAAAGCGCGACGCCGGGTCGTCGAGCGCACTCACCCCTGGATTAATCGCGCACGCCGCCTCCCGATCCGCTGTGAAAGAAAGTCGTCAACTATTTGGGCTTCTTGCATCTTCAATTCGCGATCACTGCATTGAGGACCGCACGGGTCTCGGATATGCTCTTAGGCTCAGAGGGTATCCTGAATGGCCATTCTGCCGTTTTGCGTGAGATCCCATGATCGACCACGAGCCATCACAGGCCTTGCTGGAATGTCTCATTGCCCGGCAGGAACAAGCCTGGCAAAGCGGCACACCGATCAGCGTGGAAGAACTTCTTAACGATTCCGGGCCCAAACCGGCATCCGACGAACTCGTGCTGGAACTGATCTATGCCGAAGCGCTGCTGCGCCGCCGGCGTGGCGAATCGCCGCAGCTCGTTGAAGACTACGGTAAGAGGTTTTCCCATCTGCGGGAGCGTCTCGAGCGCCTGGCTGAGGTCGATCAGGGCGTGCAGACCGATGCCGGCCTGACGGAAACTCATGCCCGCGCGTCGCAGCTCTCTGGATCGCACGTTCTCGCATCCGCATCGCCACGCTTTCATGCCCTGCGTCCGCTGGGCGAAGGGGGACTGGGCAAAGTGTATGTGGCCCACGATGCCGATTTCGAGCGAGAAGTGGCGCTCAAGGAAATCCGGCCAGACCGGGCGGGGGACGTCCATAGCCAGCGGATGTTCGAGCGTGAAGGGGCGATCACGGGCCGCCTGGAGCATCCTGGCATCGTGCCGATGTATGGCCGAGGGCGCCGCGCCGATGGCAGCCCTTACTACGCGATGCGGCTGATCCAAGGACGTAGTCTGAAAGAGGAAATCAAATCATTCCACGCCGAGGAACGCCTGCGGACCGATTCCGGCGAGCGGATGCTGCGCCTGCGAGCCCTGCTTGGCCGCTTCATCGACGTTTGCCAGGCGATCGAATACGCGCACAGCCGCGGCGTAATCCACCGTGACCTGAAGCCCGAGAACATCATGCTCGGCGACTTCGGCGAGACGTTGGTCATCGACTGGGGCCTGGCGAAAATCGTCGATCCGTCCGCCTTTTATAGTCGTCACGCTCCGCGTGAGGAGCCCACCAACAATGTCAGCGAGCCCGACACCGGCACCCAAACCTGGATGGCCGACGGCACGCACGATGGCGCCGTCTCAACCGATAAGCGGCCGGACGACGATCCCGCGCAGCCCAGCGATCCTCACGTGGTGGCGGAAGACTCTCGCACCCGGGAGGGCGCCGTCCTCGGAACCTACGCTTACATGAGTCCCGAGCAGGCCCGCGGCGACATATCACGTGTCGGACCCGCGAGCGATGTCTTCAGTCTTGGCGCCACTCTCTATGCGGTTCTGGTGGGCACGCCTCGTGCTTTTTCCGGCAGCAGCCGCAAAGAAGTCGAAAACGAAATCACCACCGGGCGCCTGACTCCCCCGCGCGAAGCCAATAGCGCCGCTGCAATTCCTGCCGCGCTGGAAGCGATTTGCCTCAGGGCTATGTCCGTTCCCATCGAGTCGCGTTTCATCTCTGCGAAGTCTTTGACTGAAGACATCGAGCGCTATCTGGCCGACGAGCCAGTAAGCGCCCATAGTGAGCCCTGGTCCGTCCGGGCCGGCCGGTCGGCACGCAAGCATCGCACGATGGTGACTAGCGCCGTCGCGATAGTCCTAGTCGCGGCCATCGCTTCGACCATCGCCGCATTAATCGTCGGCGGCCTGAACCGTCAACTGGAAACAGCCAATGCCGACTTGCGCGACAGCAACATCAGGCTCGGCGAGGCCCGCGGCTTGGCCGAGGAGAATGAACAGCAGGCGAAGCTGGAAGCCGCCACGGCGACGGCGGTCAAAGACTTCTTGCAAGGTGACCTGTTGCAGCTCGCGTCGGCTCGCAATCAGCACCGCGAAGAGCAACAGGGCGCACTCAAGGTCGATCCGGACCTGAAAGTGCGCGACTTGGTTCTGCGCGCCTCTCACAAGATCGAAGGCAAGTTTCAGGATCAGCCATTAGTCGAGGCCGAAATCCGCGGCACCCTGGGCTCGATCCTCATTGAAATCGGCCGCGCCGACCTCGCGATTCCTCAGTTCATACGGTGCCGAGAGATTATCACGCTCCAACTCGGGCCCGACCACCCTGACACGCTTATGAGCATGAACAGCCTAGCCATATCCTACTTCGACGCCGGCCAGGCTCAGGAGGCGCTTGCGCTCCACGAAGAGACGCTCCACCTCAGGAGAGCCAGGCTAGGCTCTGACCACCCCGACACG
>JBGTDH010000632.1:0-6601 GCA_041748435.1 Pirellulales bacterium | reverse complement strand
ATGCAGTCTATCGGGCCGGGGCCGTGATTCTGACCACTGGGACGTTTCTGCAGGCGCTGATGCATACCGGCGAGGCCAAGACTCCCGGCGGCCGGGCCGGCGAGGGGACCACGGCCGGCATCAGCGGGGCATTAACGCGGTTGGGCTTCGAGCTGCGGCGATTCAAGACCGGCACGCCGCCACGCCTGAATGGGCGGACGATTGACTTTGCCCGCACGGAGGCGCAGCCGGGGGACGAAGATCCGCGGCCGTTCTCGTTCTTGAACGATCGCATCGAGCGGCCGCAGCTCGATTGCTGGATCACCTACACCAACGATGCGGTCCACGAGCTGATTCGCGCCAACCTGCACCGGGCGCCGATGTACAGCGGGCAGATCAACTCCAGCGGGCCGCGGTACTGCCCTTCCATCGAGGACAAAGTCGTGCGGTTTGCGGAGAAGGACCGGCATCAGGTGTTCTTGGAACCGGAGGGGTGGAACACGCGCGAGGTGTACGTTAACGGCATCAGCACCAGTTTGCCGCGGGACGTGCAGGAGGCCGTATTGCGGCTGATTCCCGGCTTGGAGCGAGCCGAGATCATGCGGTTTGGCTATGCCGTGGAGTATGACTTAGCGCCTCCGGAACAGCTGCAGCCTTCGCTGGAGACGAAGCGCGTCGCCGGGCTGTACTTCGCCGGACAGATCAATGGCACGACCGGCTACGAAGAAGCCGCCGCGCAAGGTCTGATCGCCGGCATCAACGCCGCTTTGCGGCTTAGTGGAAACGAGCCGCTGGTGCTATCGCGCGATCAGGCTTACATCGGCGTGCTGCTGGACGATCTCGTGACGCGCGGCGTCGATGAGCCGTATCGCATGTTCACGAGCCGCGCCGAGTATCGGCTGCTGCTGCGGCAAGACAACGCCGACCGCCGGCTAACTCGGTTGGCCAACCGCGTGGGATCGGCCGGCGCCAAACGTCTGCGGCGTTTGGAACATCAGGAACACGAGATCGACCGCGTGCTGGCACTCCTCAAGCAGACGCGGTGGCAAGACGCCAACTTGTTGAAACTGCTGCATCGCACGGAGAGCACCTGGCCGGAATTGTGCGAGCATCTTCCCGAGTTGGCCGCGGTCGATCGTGAAGTAGCGGAGCAGGTGATGTACGACGCCAAGTACAGCGGCTACATCGATCGGCAAACAGCCGAGGTCGAGCGTCAGCAGCGTTTGGCCGAGAAGCGCATCCCTTCGAGTCTCGACTTTGCACAGGTTGCCCATCTACGTATCGAAGCGCGAGAGAAGCTGAGCAAAGTGCGTCCTCAGAGTCTAGCGCAGGCCGGCCGCATCAGCGGCATCACGCCCGCCGATTTGTCGCTGCTGCTGATTCACCTGGAAGGTCGGGGATAGCGCACCGCGCAACTGCAACTACCCAAGAGTTCGGAAAAACCGCGTGAGATCGCGTCTTAGGGGCCTTGGGGAAATCTGGATATCGGGGGCAAGAGAAAAACGGCCGCGGATACTCTCTTTGGACGCAAGTCATTTCGGCGAGGCATTTTAGGCCATACAGATCAATCTTGACTCACTGTGGAAGATGGCTATAATTCCGCCAGCGTGGAAGGATCGGTAAACTCGGCAGGCGTGGTGAAGACTGCGGGATGCAGAAGCGTCGCCGAGTTTGTGCGGATGGGAAGTCTGCGTTTCCATTGCATTGCGTTGCGTTGCGTGTCCATGGACGACCGGGACCGCGCGGGTTCTTGTGGAGAGAATCTTGGCGCGGCTCATTCTGACTAGCCATCGAGCTAGGGAGAGGGGTGGTTAGCACTCATGAAAACGGTGTTCACAACCGGCGAAGCCGCGAAGATTTGCAAGGTAAGTCAACAGACCATTATCCGCTGCTTCGATTCTGGACAGTTGAAGGGATTCCGCGTTCCGGGAAGCCGTTTCCGCCGCATCCCTCGCGATCAACTCTTTTCGTTCATGCGGGACAACGGCATCCCCACCGATGCCCTGGAGAGCGGCAAGCGCAAGGCCCTCATCGTTGATGACGACCAGGAACTGGTCGAGCTCATCACCGACGTGCTGGAGCGCGATGGCCGCTTCGAGATCCGCAGCGTCAACAACGGCTTCGATGCGGGCATGATGGTCAAGGAGTACCAGCCCGACTTGATCGTGCTGGACGTCATGCTCCCCGACATCAACGGCAAGGAAGTCTGCCAGCGGGTTCGCAGCGACCCCGCGATGGACGATGTGAAGATCATTTGCATCTCCGGCATGGTGGAGGAAGACAAGATCGAAGATCTCAAGGCTTCCGGGGCCAACGACTTCATGCACAAGCCGTTCGAGGTGGAGACGCTGGTAGAGCGGATGTGTCACCTGCTGGACATCGAGACCGTCTCGCACAGCTAAGCTTGTTTGTAGTACCGGCTTCAGCCGGCAGCAGCGTCTGTAGGCCGAACTACGCGCCTAAGCGTAAAGTCGATGACTGCTTTCAGCGACCTCCCTTCCGACCTCCGCGCTCTCCTGGAGCAGGAGAAGCTGGAGGCCCTGGCGGAGTTCGCGGCCGGCGCAGGCCACGAGATGAACAACCCCTTGGCGGTGATCTCGGGCCGCGCGCAATTGCTGTTGCGCAACGAGACCGATCCGGAGCGCCGCCGCGAGTTGGCCATCATTCACACGCAGGCGCTGCGCGTGCATGAGATGATCGCCGACCTGATGCTGTTTGCCCGCCCGCCGCAAGCGATGCTGGCAACCGTCGATCTCACGGCCCTGTGCCGTCGACTGCTGGCAGAGCTAGCCGCGGAAGCGGCCGAGCGAAAGATTGCCTTTGCAGCCCAGATCGAAGAGTCCCTGCAGCTAGCGGCCGACGCCACACAACTGGCCGTGGCCCTGCGGGCCTTGCTGGACAACGCGCTGGAAGCCATCGGCCGCGAGGGACAGATCACGCTCACCTGCCGCGCCGTGGCCGATCCCGCCGATCCGGCGATGATTGAACTCCTCGTGTCCGACTCCGGCCCCGGCATCTCGCCCGATGTGCGGCGGCACCTCTTCGATCCCTATTTCTCCGGCCGCCCCGCAGGCCGCGGCCTGGGCCTGGGCCTCTGCAAGTGCTGGCGAATCGTCACCAACCACGGCGGCCAGATCGACGTCGACAGCGAACCCGGTCAAGGCGCCACCTTCCGCATCCGCCTGCCGAAGGGATCCCGAACTAAGGAAATTCAACGCTAGAGTCGCCAGCGGGACAACAGGCGCAAACGCTTGCGACCCTTGCGCCTTTCGCGTCTCTTGCGTTGTCTTCCGCTCCGGAATTCCAGGACCGCACCGACCGCAGTAGTTGGTTGCAATCGCCAGCGACTCGGCCGAGAATGCCGCCCATACCAGCATCGATCCTGGAGTCTCGAACCACCATGCTTCCTCGCGTGTTCATTGTTCTAGCGGTCTGCACCATCACGCCCGCCTGGGGCTGGCAAGACAAGGACGAAACATCTCGCGCCGCGCGCCGGCAATTGCCCGGCATGCAGGTGGGGGGCAGCGTGCTGCTGCCCAATCAGTGGTCGCTGCGACCCGTGGGAGCGCAAATCCGGTTGGGAGATTTTCCCGTCAACATCGCGCTGCATCCCACCGAGCCGTGGGCCGCCGTGCTGCATGCCGGCTATGGCGAGCACCAGATCGTAATCGTCGATCTGCCGCGTAAACGCGTCGTCTCCAGCGTGGCCCTGGACGAGACC
The DNA here is from genome assembly GCA_041748435.1 of Pirellulales bacterium. Taxonomy (GTDB): domain Bacteria; phylum Planctomycetota; class Planctomycetia; order Pirellulales; family JBGTDH01; genus JBGTDH01. Next base: position 2,901 of record JBGTDH010000632.1, on the reverse strand, counting down.
TTCTACGGCCTGTGCTTCGATCCGCAAGGAAAACAGGTCTTTGCCAGCGGGGCCGAGTTCGAGGTTGTGCATCAGTTCGATTTTGCAGAAGGCTACCTCAGCCGCCATCGTGAGATTCGCGTGGCCGACGTGCGGGAGACCTTCATTCCCACCGGGGTCGTCACCAGCGCCGATGGCGGGACGCTGTACGTGGCCAATGCCTGGGGCGATACGCTGTGCATCGTCCCGCTGGCCGATCCCGCGCAGAAGCGGCACGTGAAACTGGCCGGCAGCAGCTATCCTTACGCCTCGCTCCCCGATCGGGCCGGCAAGCGGCTCTTCATCAGCCTGTGGGGAAAAGCCGCCGTCGCGGTCTTGAATCTCGAAACGTCGCAGGTCCAAGCCACGTGGCCCACGGAGTCTCATCCCACGGAGTTGGCGCTCTCTCCCAAGGGCGACGTTCTTTACGTTGCTTGCGCCAATAGCAACACCGTGAGCGTGCTCGATACGGCGGAGGGCCGGCTGCTGGAGACCATCTCCAGCGCGCTCTATCCGCAAGCGCCGCGCGGCAGCACGCCCAACAGCATCTCGCTCACGCCCGAGGGCAAGGTGCTGTTCATCGCCAATGCGGATAACAACAACGTGGCCGTGTTTAACGTGGCCGAGCGTGGCCGCAGCCGCTCGATGGGGCACATTCCCGCCGGCTGGTATCCCACCTCGGTGCGCTACAACCCGCTGGACGAACGCATCTATGTGGCCAACGGCAAGGGCCTCCTGCCGCGGGCCAACCGCCAGGGTCCCAATCCATTGAACGATCCGCCGCAGAGCCTGCGGGAATACATCGGCGGATTGTTTCAAGGAACGCTCAGCGTGATCGATTCTCCCGGACCGCTGGAGCTGGCTCGTTACTCCAAAGATGCCTTGGAGTGCAGCCCGCTGAAGGCGGACCTGATGCCCGCCGCGACGCCGGCGGAGAAAGACAACCCCATTCCGGCCAAGGTGGGCGATTCCAGCCCGATCAAGCACTGCATTTACATCATCAAGGAGAACCGCACCTACGATCAGGTCTTCGGCGATATTCCGCAGGGCAACGGCGACCCTTCGCTGTGCATCTTCCCCGAACGCGTGACGCCCAATCATCATGCCTTGGCCCAGCAGTTCGTGCTGTTGGACAACTTCTATGTGGAGAGCGAAGTCAGTGCCGATGGCCACGAATGGAGCATGGCCGCCTACGCCACGGATTATGTCGAGAAGACCTGGCCGCTGGTCTATCGCGGCGGCGGCAAGAACAAGCTCAGCTACCCTAGCGAGGGCGCGCAGGCCATCGCCCAACCCGCCGGCGGCTATATCTGGGATCGCTGTGCGGAAGCCAAGGTCACGTACCGCAGCTATGGCGAGTTCATCTCCAATGGCCCTAAACCGGGAGATCCCGGCACGGCCCGCGTGAAAGGTCTGGAAGGACATTTCGACCCGCTGTTTCGCGGCTACGATCTCGATTATGCCGACGCCAAGCGCACGGATCGCTTCATCGAAGAGCTCGCGCGTTTCGAGCGCGAGGGGGCGATGCCGCAGTTCATTGTGCTGCGGCTCCCCAACGATCACACCTACGGCACGCGGGTGGGCAAGCCCACGCCCACCGCCATGGTGGCGGAGAACGATCTGGCTCTCGGTCGATTAGTCGAAGCGGTCACGAAGAGCCGGTTCTGGAAAGAAACGGCGCTGTTTGTGGTGGAAGACGATGCCCAGAACGGCTCGGACCATGTTGATGCCCATCGCACGGTGGCGCTGGTCATCAGCCCCTACACCAAGCGGGCCTTCGTCGATTCTCACATGTATTCGACGGCCAGCATGCTCCGCACGATGGAGCTGATCCTGGGCCTGAAGCCGATGACGCAATTCGATGCCGCCGCCCGGCCGATGTACAACTCCTTCCGAGCCCAGCCCGATCTCAGCGGTTACACGCATCGGCCGGCCAACGTGAGCCTCACGGCCGTAAACCCGCCCGACGCCTGGGGCGCCGAAATCTCCGCCACGCTCGACTTGAGCAAGGAAGACGCCGCCGATGACCTCGTGTTCAACGAAGTTATCTGGCGCAGCGTGCGCGGCCCCAACTCGCGAATGCCCGCCCCCGTGCGGGCTTCCTTCGTCATCGTGCATCCCGAAGAAGACGACGACGACGATTGATTCTGTAGGCCATTGGATCGTCCCACCCGCTGGCGGCTTAGCGGATTGGATTCACATCCTACCCTCAGCCAGCAGCGCCACCCCCGGCTTCCCCGCCGCAGCGCACGCGCGATAATGCTCCGCAAACTTCGGCCATGCGGCGGGCGTGTCCAGCAGCACGTGCTCCAGATCCCAAGCTGCCAGCACCGGCTCAGTGTATTTCTTGGCGCTATCGGTCGAGTTGGCCAACAGGTAACTGCGATACCCGATGATTGCGTACAGCGGCAGCTTGAGATCGTAGATGGCGTTGCGTAACGCGTCGCCCGATTCGAACAGCCCCGTGTTCTGAATCACCACCAGCGGTCGCTGCCCGCCGATCTGCAATCCGGCCGCTACGGCCCAGGCCTCTCCTTCACGGCACACGCGAAGGAGCCGAAAGCTCGTCGAGCTGTCGAGCGCTTTCTCCCACGGCCCGAGCGCAGAATCCGGCAGCCACACCACATGCGTGATGCCCAGTTCCGACAGCGTTTGTGCAACTTGCTCGCCGGTGAACATAAAACGTCGTCCTCAAAGCCCGCGCGCCGTTGTAATCCACACGAACGGCTTGCCGGCCTCGTCGGTCCGCAGTTCGCTGCCCAAGCCGGCTTGGCCGAGCAGCTTCCGCAAGATCAGCGAGTAACTCAGCTTCGTCTCCGGCAGTGACACGACGGCCTTCTGGAAATCGATGCCTTGCACGGCCAGGGCATTATGGTCGATCAA
>JBGTDH010000631.1:0-5143 GCA_041748435.1 Pirellulales bacterium | reverse complement strand
TTGGCCGCTGCCGAGGCGCGCTTTGCCGCGCACCCTCACCCTAGCCCTCTCCCGGAGGGAGAGGGAATTGGACAGATACGCGTGGAGCTTGAAGGGGAGGTGTTTGCCGGGCACAGCTTTGCCAACATCAATGAGCAACTGACGCTGGAACTGGGGCAGGACGAAGCGCTGGCATTGTCCGTCCGCCGCGCGAAGTACAACCCGGCTTTCGACGCCCAAGTGCCGCATGCCCACAAGATCACGCCCTATATCGGCCGACCGCTTTCAGGCGGCCCAGAGATCACGATACGCCACAGCTTCCCACCCAACTGGACGCGGCCGGAAACGGGGAAATGGGTTCACATACAACCCTGGGAATACGGCTGTTTGCCGCGAGACTGGGTTGCTCCCTTGCGGGATGAAGTCGACGAAATCTGGTCGCCGTCGCACTATGTGAAGCGCGTATATGAACAGTGCGGCGTTCCGGGAAAGAAGATCCGCGTGATTCCCTGGGGTGTCGATCCGCAGGTTTACGAGCCGACAGCGCCCCCGCTCTTCTTGCCCACGGGAAAGACGTTCGCGTTCTTGTTCGTCGGCGGTACCATCCCGCGCAAGGGTTTCGACACGTTGCTGGCGGCCTACCTGGCGGAGTTTAGCCGCGAGGAGGATGTGTGCCTGGTCGTGAAGGACATGGGCACGCAGACGTTCTACCGCTACGGCAACTTTCAACATCAAGTGCGCCAAGCCGCGGCGGATCCGACGAAGCCCGAGATCGTGTACATCGATTGGGAAATGACGCCGGGTCAGCTTGCGAGCCTCTACACGGCCTGCCGATGCTTGGTGTCGCCGTATCGCGGAGAAGGCTTCGGGCTGCCGATCCTGGAAGCGATGGCCTGCGGCGTGCCGCCGATTGTGCCGCGCGGCGGGGCGTCGGATGATTTCGTGAGCGAGCGGACGGGAATGTTTCTGCAATCGAAAGTCGTTGAGTGCGACCACGACTGGCGGCTGTGCGGACCCGCCACGGAACTGGCTATCGAGATCGATGAGGTCCGGCGGGCGATGCGTTGGGCATTCGAGCACGGCGACGAGTTGCGTTCAATGGGGGAGACAGCAAGCAAGACGGTGCATCGGAAATACACTTGGGCAAAAACGGCCGCCCTGATGAAAGCCCGCATCGAGCGGCTCGTGTCGGAGGAACGGGCACGCGCCGCCACGCGATCGAGAAAAGCCCGCTTGGCTCGCGGGACTTCGGTGCCAGCGAAGCGCCCCGCGCCAAAGGCGGCGCCGACACTAACGGCCTGCGTGCTACTGCGATCCGGAGCGGTGGAAGCAGCGAATTGCCTGAGCCGGATCAGGCCATTCGTCGATGAACTTGTGGCTATAGGCGCCGATGATGCGGGCTGGCCGACTGCCATTGCGGCGGAGTACGGCGGCCGTGTCTATCAAGGCCCGTGGCGAGACAGCCTTTCGGCATTGCGCAACGCGGCTCTGCGGAAGGCGACCTGCGACTGGGTGTTTTGTCTGGATAGCGACGAGATTGTGGACGAGGAACACGCCGAGCGATTGAAGCCGCTCTTGGAATCGCTTGGCCAGGACGTTTCGGCCACTTACGTACACGTCGAAAACTGCCGCGCGTCTGGCAGCGGCGGCAGCACTCCTCAGTTAAGGCTGCTGCGGAACCACAAGGACTTGCTGTTCTCTCATCGGGCCGGTTGGCAAGCGGAGGAGGCGATCGAACTGCTGCGAGCGAAGGCTGCGGACTCCGACCTCGTGATCCGCAGGCGCCGGCCGGTAGAACAGGAGATGGAGGAGTTGCGATTGCGGCAGATCGATCTTGCCGAGCATGCGGGCGATGCACGCGTGCTCCAAGGAATAGGGGAAGCCCATTGGGCCCTGGGAAACTATTTCCATGCCGAGTGTTACTTGCAGGATTGTCTCCGCGCATCGAAGCCGGATCAAAGGCACTATGCGGACGTTGGATCTCTGCTCTTCAAGTGCTACGAGCACCTGGACGAGCCGCACCGGCGAGAAGAATTGCGGCAATTGCTATCAAAACAATTCCCGAGTGACGGCCGGTTTTCCGAGCCGATGGGTAGGGGAGAGCTGATGCTGCCCGCGGGAGGCGACCGATTGAAGCTCTACCTGGGCGCCGGCCGTAAGCGGTTAGGCGGGTACGTTCACGTCGATATTGAACCGCTGGCGGGCATTGAGGTCGCGCATGACTTGAACTGCGTGCCATGGCCATGGGACGACAACTCGGCAGACTGCATCGTGGCGGAGGATCTGGTCGAGCACTTGGCCCTCGACCTGATTGCCTTCTGCAACGAGGCTTGGCGCGTGTTGCGCACTGGCGGGGAACTCTTCGTCCGCACGCCGCACGCGAGCGGCGACAGCAGTTGGATCGATCCCACGCACCGCTGGCACTTGAATGAGCAGGCGTTCCACTACCTGGATCCTCAGACGCAGTGGGGGAGCCTCTATCCGCATTACACGCCTCGCAAGTGGCGGCTGCTGTCTCTGGGCATACGCGGCCCGCAGAACATTCACGCCGTGCTGGCACCGCGAAAGCCAGATTAGTCGGGCTGCGCCGCCGGCTCGATGAAGCGATAGGTGAGCCCGAGGCGCTCGGCGACTTTGATCGAATCCCGGCGGATTAAATCGTGCTGACCGCCGCCGGGCGGTGGCGACAAGCCGAGGCGGCGGGCGTAAGCAGGACCGCCGTCCATGCCGACGAACACGACCGAGCAAGCGCCAATCAGACGGCAGAAGTGAAGCGCCGAGTGAACCGTGCCGGTCAGCCCGAGCAGGCTGGCTGCACGAGCGATCTGCTCAGCGGGCCAGTCGAGAACATCAAGCTGTCCTTCCCGTTTCTCATAGGTGAAGATTTCGTCTGCCGGGATGCCGCGAGCCGCAGCGTAATCAGCCCTCACTGGCTGCAAGATGGCATGGCAGGCTTTGGGCCACTGTGCAGCGACGCGCTCGATGGGAGCTTCGTCGTGCGCAAAAAAGTAGCGGGCCGCAGGAACGATCAACAGGCTTTCATTGATACAGATCCGAAGCGGACCCGCCGTGTTCACGTCGAACTTATCGAGACCAGGGCCCTTGCCGAAGATCCAAGCTTCGGCGCCGTTGTGCTTGCCCAACAGGTGGGCGATTGTGCGCATGGCCATAGTGGTGTTGCCCCTTCTCCGTGCAGACGTTCTGCTAGTGGCGAAAACCATCCACGAGCATGTAATTTACCGAGCGGCAATAGTCTGCGAACGGACCATCCTCGCGGGCAACTTCCGACGGAAGCTCCGACTTCTTCGTTACGCGGTGATCAATCTGATACAAGAGAGAGGGTCGCACAAAACCGCGTTGCACGGCATTCTCGACATCGGAACGATGGATTGCGCCCTCGTCGAGGGCAGCGAATAAAGCATTCAGCCATAAGTGGCCTAGCGCGTGCCCCGCGCTGACCCACGGTTGGCTCGACGTAACGGTGTAGTGCAGCAGCGCCACATTGCTCGGCATGGCGCCGGGGGAGTTGTCCAGCCAGTTCCAGATGCGCGGAAGATCGTATCGGATTCGAGCGACCGATCGACAAGTCATGAGGCCATCGTAGCTCAACCGGCCGGAGTCCAGGTCAGACACGAACTCGCGGATGTTCCAGGAGAGCTGTTCGCAATCCAGAACCAAAACGCTCGTCTCCTGGGGAACGGCGAACACGTTCGCTTCGCCGAAGTCATAGTCGAATAACGTGGCAAGATCCTGAAACACCAGCATGTCAGAATCGAGGTACATCGCTCGGCCGCGGTAGCCGCACACCTCCGGGATTAGGAACCGTTGGAAAGAGAAGGGCGTTTTTTGCTGATGACGCGGGTCGCGCGGAACCGGGACTTCAACTCCGCAACGACAAAGGGGCTCGACTCGCACCGGTCGCTGCGTGTGCCTGGCAATTGAGTGCCGAAGGACGGCAAACGGCAACCATTGGGCCTCCTGGCAGCCCACGCCAACGTAGAGTTCGCTTTCCATTACGGCAACTCCTTAGAATAGGAGCATTGGCACGACGTGCAGGCCCGGATTATACCGTCTGGGGATCAGCAGGAAGAACTCCAATGAACGGATCTGTAACTTCGACCGGTAAACAGCGGCCGCTCCTCTCGGAGGAATACCGACACCTCAACAAAGAGCTGCACGAGCGGGAGCCGACGTATGGTACGACCGCGCGAAGGTATGTCGATCTTGTGCGAAGCCTGGCGCGGGAGTTCAAGGCCAGGCACATCCTCGACTACGGCTGTGGCAAGAGGGACTTGTGGACAGGGCTGCATAAAGAGTTCAACGTGCGGAACTTCGATCCGGCGCTCCCTGGATTGGATTCACCGCCAGAGCCCGCAGACCTGGTTGCCTGCATTGACGTTCTTGAGCACGTAGAGCCAGAGTATTTGGACAACGTGCTCGCCGATCTGGCTCGCGTCACGATCAGCGCGGCATTCCTCACCATCGCCACGCGTCCCGCCGGCAAGCACCTTGCTGATGGTACGAATTGCCACCGGATTGTCCAAGTCGCGGATTGGTGGTCCAGCCGATTGAAGCCTTATTTTGGCATCGCCCGCACCCACGCACCGGATCACAATAGTTTGCACTTTGTCCTTCAACCGAAATGCGAGGAATCGTAAGAAGGGCCGGCCATGAAAACCCGCGCTACAATCACCGACCTCATGCAGTGCGGATAAATTGAGGGCGGCAGAGTCCTGGTGACCTCTCCCGCAAGAACCACACCGGACCTTCGTTTTAGCAGAAAGCTCCCGGAAGCGCTGAAGATCTCCTCGTGCGCGAAATGATCGAAGGCCTTCTGACGTTCTTGGGCGACGACGATCCTCGCTGCCTACGCGCTGACTTCGTCCTGATCGCCGAAGAGGAATACAGCCCCGCCGTCTGAAAACCCGAGTGCGAGGCCCGTCGTGCTGAGGAAGTGCCAAGCGGGGGGCAACGGGGGGGCAAGAGTGGCCATGCAAGTGCCCTGCGGATACAATGCGAGGCGTGATGTTTTCTGCGGCAATGCGATGCGTGTAACCACTTTCAGGTGCAAGACCAATGCAACGCAAGGCCGAGCAAAATGTGCCGACAGCGGACTCAAAATCCAGTTCACGCAAGTGAGTGTGGGTTCAAGTCCCACCTCCGG
>JBGTDH010000630.1:0-6235 GCA_041748435.1 Pirellulales bacterium | reverse complement strand
GACCGTCATGCTGGTGCGTAGTCCGCGGCAGACGCTGCTGTTGCGCTGGCCGCCGCTGGCCGCCATTCCGCTGGCCGTGCTGTTGGCCGTGGCCCTGCATCCTGTGGGCAACGCATTGCAAACCGCCGTGGTGGAGCTGTATCCCGTCAGCGATGTGATCGCGCAGACGCTCAAAGAGCTGACGAATCGAACGGACAACCTGGCGTTAATGCTGCTAGTGGTGGCCGTCACGCCCGCCATTTGCGAAGAGTTGGCCTTCCGCGGCTTCATTCTCTCCGGCCTGCGGCACCTGGGTCACACGCGGCAGGCCATCGCGCTGAGCTCGTTGTTCTTTGCTCTGGCCCACACCGTGCTGCAGCAATCGATTCTGGCGTTCATCATCGGCCTGGTGATCGGTTATCTGGCGGTGCAGACGGGCAGCCTCTTACCGGGTGTGCTGTTTCATATGACGCACAACGGCCTGCTGGTGCTGCTTAAGCCCGCTCTGGATCGCCGTATGCCGCCGCTTACCTGGCTGGTGCGCGATCCCGAGGGGGAGGGCGTGCTTTATCACTGGCCGGTGATTGCCGTCGGGGGCGCCCTGGCGCTTCTGATCTTGCTCTGGTTCCGTCGCCTGCCACACCTTCGCACGCGTGAGGAAGCGATCCAGGAAGCGATCGACCTCCACGATTCTCCGCTGGCCGCCGAACGAAGCTGATCGCCTTGCGCACTTCGCGGTGTTTGGCTTTGCGCGATGATGCGACCCGCTGTGCAAAGTGTCGCGCCGCGCTTACCATATGGGGGTAAACTAGAAAACACCAGCGAAAGCATATCATGACCGGGATTCGCATCTGGCCGGGAAGACCGTATCCGTTGGGCGCCACGTGGGATGGCAGCGGCACGAATTTTGCGCTGTACGCAGAGCATGCGGACAAAGTGGAGCTGTGCTTGTTCGACTCACCGGACGCGAAGCAGGAAATTGCCCGCATCGCGCTGCCGGAATTCACCGACATGATCTGGCACGGCTACCTTCCCGATGTGTTGCCGGGGCAGCTTTACGGTTATCGCGTGCATGGTCCGTATGAGCCGGCCAAAGGTCACCGCTTTAATCCAAACAAGGTGCTGCTGGATCCCTACGCCAAGGCGATTGGCCGGGAAACGCGCTGGAGCGACGAGCTGTGGGGCTACAAGATTGGCGACGCCAAGGCCGATCTGTCGTTGGACGGGCGTGACAGTGCGGCGTTCGCCCCCCTGGCTGCGGTGATCGAAGAAGCCTTCACCTGGGGAGACGACCGGCCACCGCAGACGCCCTGGAACAAGACCATCATCTACGAGGTGCATGTCAAAGGCTTCACCAAGCAACACCCGGAGATCCCCGAGCGCATTCGCGGGACGTACGCGGCCTTGGGTTCCGAGGCGTCGATTTCGTACCTCAAGAATCTGGGCGTTACGGCAGTCGAGGTGTTGCCCGTTCACGAGCATGTCGACGACCGGCACCTGGTCGACCTGGGCCTGGTGAACTACTGGGGCTACAACACGCTGGGGTTTTTCGCACCCGAGATGCGCTACGCCAGCGGAGAAACGCCCACCGAGATCGTGCGCGAGTTCAAGTCCATGGTTCGCAACCTCCACGCCGCCGGCATCGAGGTGATTCTGGACGTGGTCTACAACCACACGGCGGAAGGCAATCAGATGGGGCCGACGCTCTCCTTCCGCGGCATCGACAACGCCGGCTACTATCGTCTTTCTCCCGACGATCCGCGCTACTACATGGACTTCACCGGTTGCGGCAACACGTTCAACATGCGCAACCCGCGGGTGCTGCAAATGATGATGGACAGCCTCCGCTACTGGATCGTGACGATGCACGTGGATGGGTTTCGCTTCGATCTGGCCAGCACGCTGGCCCGCGAGCTGTTCGAGGTGGATAAACTGGGTGCGTTTTTCGACATCATCCAGCAGGACCCGATCATCAGCCAGGTGAAGTTGATTGCGGAGCCGTGGGACCTAGGGGAGGGAGGCTACCAGGTAGGCAACTTCCCGGCCTTGTGGTCGGAGTGGAATGGCAAGTATCGCGATTGCATTCGCCGCTTCTGGAAGGGAGACGGCGGAGTGGCCAGCGAGTTCGCCACGCGGTTGTGCGGCTCCAGCGATCTGTACGAGTGGAGCAGCCGCCGGCCTCACGCCAGCATCAACTTCATCACCTGCCACGACGGCTTCAGTCTCAATGACCTGGTGTCTTACGACAATAAGCACAACGAGGCCAACGGCGAGAACAATCGCGACGGCGCCGATCACAACATGAGCTGGAACTGCGGCGCCGAGGGTCCGACGAAAGATGCCGCCATCAACGCATTGCGGCAACGCAAGATGCGGAACTTTCTGGCCACACTGTTTTTCTCGCAGGGTGTGCCCATGCTGCTCTCCGGCGACGAGGTGGCACACACGCAGGACGGCAACAACAACACGTACTGCCAGGACAACGAGCTCACGTGGTTCAATTGGGAGTTGACACCCGAGCGGCAATCGCTGTTAAAGTTCACGCGCCGCGTGATCGCCACCTACCTCGAGCAGCCGGTATTCCATCGCCGCCGGTTTTTTCACGGCAAGAGCCTGCACGGCGGCGAAAAGGTTTCCGACATTGCATGGCTGGCCCCGGACGGCAAGGAAATGTCCGATGAATCCTGGAGCGTCGGTTATGTGCGCTGTCTCGGTGTGTTCCTTTACGGCGGGAGCATTGATGTCGACGAGCGCGGCGAGCAGATTCAAGGCGATAGCGTCCTGATTCTGTTCAACGCCGATCACGCCAGCACCATTCCGTTCCATCTGCCCGCCGTTCCGGCAGAGTGCGAACCGTGGGAACTGGTGTTCAACACCATGCACGCCGAGGTGCCCGAGTTGACGGCAGCCGCCACCCCCTTCGAGCTCGGCCCTTGCTCCATGGCCCTGTTCCGCGCCCCGCGCGAGATCGACGAAGACAAGTTGATTTAGCGCGAACAGGGAGGGGACGCGCGACTTGCATCTGAACGCACAGTCAGTATACTTCGGCGGGAGCCTCAACGCTTACAAGGATCGTTGGCATGAGCCGAAAAGGTCTGGCCCCGACGCCTGGCTTGCGGAAGAGTTCGCCCCGCGGGTTGCTTTGGGGGCGAGTGCAAATCGAATCAGCCGACAACCTCAATGGCGAGTCTCTGCGCGAGTTGGCATCGCCGGAGTCTAATTCTTTGGCGATCATTGGGGATGCTCGCAGAGTTCTGCAGCGACTGCCGGCTGGGCTGTGCCAATGCTGCGTCACGTCGCCACCCTATTGGTCACTTCGCAACTACGGCATCGACGGTCAGATCGGGCTGGAGCTGTCGCTACGAGATTACATCGACAATCTGGTCGATGTTTTCCAGCAGGTCCATCGGGTACTGCGCGACGACGGAACTTTATGGCTGAATCTCGGAGATTCTTACACGTCGGGAGGCCGGACTTGGCGAGCGCCCGACAAAAAGAATCCCATTCGTGCAATGGATGTTCGGCCACCCACTCCTGACGGGCTGAAGCCCAAGGATCTGATCGGAGTGCCGTGGCGACTGGCGTTCGCCTTACAAGAGGCGGGTTGGTATCTGCGTGCCGATGTAATCTGGAATAAGCCGAACTGCCAGCCGGAGAGCGTGAAGGACCGACCCACACGATGCCACGAATCGCTGTTTCTGCTGAGCAAGAGCGAGCGCTATTTGTATGATTGCGAAGCCGTTCGCGGTCCGAATGGCCGGAATTTGCGTACGGTTTGGGACATCAACACGCGCGCTTGCCACGACGCCCATTTTGCTACGTTTCCACCCGAGTTAGTTGAACCTTGTATCAACCTCGCCAGCCGCGAGGGCGATCTTGTTCTCGACCCGTTTTTTGGATCGGGAACGACAGGCCTTGTGGCATTAGAGCAATCTCGCCGATTTGTGGGTATCGAGCTCAATCCGGAATACGTACGGATTGCGGCCCGGCGTCTGAACGGAAAAGTCGTTTCATGACGAGCCGCCCGATCGCAGCGCCCGATGCCTCTCGGCAGGTGGCCTTTCATCAGTTGCTGGTCTCGGCCAGGAAGACATGGATGATTGATGCGTTGTCGGAGACACTGTCCAAGGTCGATCCGCCGCAGCTTAAGGAGCAGCTATTGCTCTACGTTCCCCTCGACGCGCAGCGCATCCTGGCAACTGCGGGAGTTCGCGATGAACACGTCTTTCCCGTTCCAGTGGTCTTGGAAGTCGGGCCGACCCTGGTCGGCTATTATCGATTGCTTCTTGGATCGCCACAGAAGACGTTCTATTCCGCAGCCACGGGTCTGGGGATGTTCAAGTCGATGGAAACGCGCGGAGCCCTCAATCGGCGACAGCAGGAAATGCTGCCGCCGTTCTGCCAGTCGCTTTGTTCGTCTCTGGCCGATTTGGTTCGGCAGTTGTCACCCAACGTCACTCCTCGCGACGTACGCGAGTTGCCCCTGCTAACGCTTGGATCGTTTTTTCAAGGCGCCAACAATGTCTTGATTGGAAAGCAGGCCACCGCAGACGTGTTTCTGTCGTTGAAGTCGATTCTGCAAGACAATCTAACTGCCGTCCAGACGCAGCGCCTCGTGGTAGAGAACGCCGCCGGCCGCACGGTCATGCTAACGCTCGGAAGTGATCCCGACATACGTATTGAAGAGGAGTTTGCCGGCACCTTGCGGAAGAAAGTTGCCATCGAAATCAAAGGCGGAACCGATAAGAGCAACGCCCATAACAGGGCGGGCGAAGCGGAGAAGTCTCATCAGAAGGCCAGGCAGGAGGGATTTCGCGATTTCTGGACGCTGATTGCCATGAAAGGATTAAGTGTCAGCAAACTGCGGGCTGAATCACCGACCACAAATTCGTGGTATGATGTTGCTCAGATTCTGGCCCAGGGTGGCCCAGACTGGGATGATTTCTGTAGTCGTTTGGTAGATGTCGTGGGCATCCCCGCACCGACACGTCCCCACTGACGATTGCCTTTCGAGGCCGCTGGACGACGATGAATAAACTCCGTTGCAATCCGCCCGTGGCCGTGCCATTGCGATTACCGCTGGCCGCGGATCTGAAGAGCGATGCGGCGCTCGAAGAATCGGACCAGCCATGTTGCGTAATATTTGCCGCTCGCAGCAGCGGGCGTTCGTGCCTGGCGCGCGTGAGGTTTTTCGGAGTGCGCGCTATCCGCGAAGTGGTGCGTGCTGAATTCCCGTACCACATTGCCTCGCAGATCTGGCATCGTTGCTACGGCACGCTCTACCTGATCGAGAACTCACCGTGGCTCGCCGATACCCCAGGGCACGACGAACCTTGCGTCTCAGTTAAGGCCAGGGACAGCCTTCCGCCGCTTCATTTCCTGGTCTCCGGGCAAGAAAACTATGTCGAGGCTCTGGCGACAGCGTTGGAGATTCGCTATTTGACATTCTTCGACGAAGACTGCGACCGCATCATCCTGGTTCCCTGAGCGCCGCACCGACTCGTTCCCAATTGCATGACAGCGTTGCTGGCGGCGGCCGGGTGCGGTGGCACTCGCCCTGGTGGCTGCGGGGCGAGTGTGCTAGAGTTCCGCCCCCTTCTCGTTACCTACTTCGTTGCGCAGAGCTGCCATGAAACGGATTTCTGGTGCTGGGCGGTGGATGACAATCGTGGTCGGTCTGGCGTGCTTCGCTGGCTCCTCGCTGCATGGGCAGACGAACGGCCGGCGTCCCGCAACGGCCGCGCCGACGACCGTGTCGAACAGCATTGAATCGGGCGAGCCGCATTGGATCTGGTTGCCTGATCAGACACCCGGCAGTGCGGCCACGGGAGCGTGCTACTTTCGCAAGGTGTTTCAATTGCAATCGCCCGAGCAGGGGCAGATTGTAATCACTTGCGACGATGCTTATGAGCTGTACGTCAACGGCCGCCGCGTAGGCGCGGGCCGCGATTGGAAGAATGTGGAACGCCACGACATCAGCCGCTACCTGGCCAATGGCCGCAACGTGATCGCGGTGAAGGCCGAGAACCTGGAGGGAGCGTCGGCTGGGTTGGTGGCGCGCGTCACCGTGAAGCAGGTTGGTCACACCGATGTGTCGCACTCTTCGGACGCTTCGTGGAAGGTTACGCGGCAAGAGTATTCCAACTGGTTCAAGCCGCTGTTGGACGATCGGGCGTGGCCCGCGGCCCGCAGCCTGGGGGAGTTCGGCCGGGCGGCCCCCTGGGGCGCCAAGGTGCAAGGCGCGGAAGGCGCCACG
>JBGTDH010000629.1:0-15630 GCA_041748435.1 Pirellulales bacterium | reverse complement strand
ACATTCATGGTGCCGTAGTAACCCGGCGTGACGAGTCGCACCGGGCCGCCGTGGGCGGCGGGCAGCAGTTCGCCGTTGAGCCGCAAAGCCAGGATCGATCGCTCCAGAACATCGTCCAGCGGCAGCGAGTGCTCGAAGTCTGCCTCGCCTGCCTTGTCCGGTGCGTCGCGGCCTTCGGCCGTGACGTATTTGGCGGTCGGCTGCGGTTCGAGATTCAACTTCGCCAGCACTTTGGCCAGCGGCACGCCAGAGAACGTCACGTTGGCCATGGCGCCGGCGGTCCATTGTGCGCCTTTGGCCGGCGCTGCTCGTGAGAAGTAAGCCCGCCCATTGCCCGAGCATTGCAAGACGATCTCGCGGTCGACCTGTTCCATCTCGGTGAGCGCGGCGGCATCGAAGACGGCGCTGCGATTGATCAACCCAGTGAGGTCGATCTTCCAACCTTCGAGCGGCAACGGATCGAGCGTGAGGCTGCCCGTGAGGGTCTGATTGTTGCGCACGAACAGCAGCTCTTTGGGTGTGAGCCGATGTTCCCGCAGCAGAGCCAGCGGAGTTTCGAACTCGGCCGGCTGCACGCCATGCACGATCAGGCCGGCGTGTTTGCCTGGAATAACCTTGTCGGCGGTGTCGGCGGCAAACAGCCGCGGCGTTCGCGCGGAGGCGGCGAACAGGCCCGCGGCCAGAACGCCGCTATGGCGAAGAAAGTCGCGTCGCGACGTCGTCCACGAATCTGAATGGTCACGCATGTCCGCCTCCGCGATTAACGGTCACTCCCCGACTCGATTAAACCCACATCGTGCGGCGGATTCAATCGAGATTTGAACGTGCGGCGTGTTGCAGCGTATAGTGGCTGGCAATGCAACTCAATCCCAGGAGAACACAACCATGATTGTTTCGAACCGCGTGTTGCGTCTGATGGCCTTGGCCGCCATAGCCGGCTGCCTGTCAATCGATGCTGCTCTTGCGCAAGACGCCAAGCCGCGTCTGTTCGAGATGCGAACGTACACGGCGCCGGAAGGAAAGTTGGATGCGTTAAATGCCCGTTTTCGCGATCACACGAATCGACTGTTCGTGAAGCACGGCATGGCGCTGGTGGGCTACTGGACGCCGGTCGACGGCCCGGAATCTAAGAATACGCTGGTGTACATCCTGGCGTATCCTAGCAAAGACGCGCGGGAAGCTTCTTGGAAGGCGTTCCGCGCCGATCCCGAGTGGCAAGCCGCGGCGGCTGCTTCCGAGAAGAACGGCAAGCTCGTGGAGAAAGTTGAGATTAAGTATCTCACGGCCACGGACTACTCGCCCATCAAGTGAGGGATCCCGTTTCGCTAACGTACGGTCTTACCGGAGGCACTTGCGGGTGTGCGCTGCGCAGCGTCGTGGCTGTCTTTCAATCGCGTCAGCAGGTGGGCCTGCGTGTAGATGCGTCCCGTGGGCTTGTTGAACTTTTCGCCGCGCGGCGCGTTGGAAAGCATCTTGCCCATGTTCGAGCCGCCGGAGGAGGTGGTGAGATACTCGATTAGCTTGTAGCCGTCGGGACCGTCGATCAGTCGATCCAGAATTTGCGGTCCGTCGGAGAGTTTTTGGAGGTGATCGAGGCGATCGAAGGCGTTGGGGAAGCTAGCCGACTGTCGCATGAATTTCTGGCCGTTCTTGGTGCGCAGCTTCTTGACCAGGGGATCGCCTTTGGCCGGGACGTCGTGCAGGATCTCGTCGCGGTCTTCAACGTCCCATCCGATGTCTGCCAGGCGATCGAGCAGTGCCTCGACCTGATCGCGCGAAATGATGTCGTCGGCCTGGTGACCTTTGATTGCCGTGAAATGCGACTTGGCCTCTCGCTCGACGAGGGAGAAGTTGGGCAATTGGGCGGCGGCGCAAAGTTGCGCTCCGAGGAGCACCGTGAACCAGAATGGCATAACAAATGTCCCCTGAAAATGGCAACTGTCGCGGCAAGTTTGCGCACAGAAGCGCCCGTTGCCGTTATCGACCGAACGCACATGAAAGCCTACCATCTGCCAGCGATCCTGAATTTCTGTCGCAATTCACGGAGCATGTCTATACATTACATGGACTTACGACAAAATCGTTTGTCCGATCAGTAGAAGCGTTGCAATCCTTGCTGGCGATAATTATCATTATTCGTGATGTAAGAACTGATCGGAATTATGTTGAATCGCATTTGGGGATTGTGTACGATGACCGCGTGTCAGGGCTCGTGATGTAGGGGTGAAGGGAGATGCCGCTCATGTCGAAGTCCACGTATTTCGTGCAAGAGTGCCCAACCTGCGGCCGGAACCTTGAGGTCCGCGTGGAGTACCTCGGCCGGCGCGTTGTCTGTCAGCATTGTCGCGGTCAATTCGTGGCGTGCGATTCGGACAATCCCGATTTTTGCTCGGAGTCTGGCACCGCTCTGTTGCGCCGCGCGGAGGAACTGCTGGAGATGTCGTCCCGCCGACGCTATCTGGCCAGCTAGGCACCGTGGTTGTGCTGTTGTGCGGACGGTTTCCATCGAGGAGCCGTCCGGTTCTGTTGATGCTTCTTGCGTCAAACACGACTTTGTCTCGCGTTCCCCTTTTCAGCGAGCAACGAAGTCCTATAATGACGGTCTTTACCTCGACCATTCGAGCAGTGTCATGCCCAAGCAGAAGACCCATAAGGCCACCAAGAAGCGATTTCGCCTGACGGCCAACGGCAAGGTCAAGCATCGCTCCGCCGGCACGAGCCACTTGATGAGCCGCCGCACGCAGAAGCGGAAGCGTCATCTGCGCGGCACCGATGTGCTGGCCGAGGTCGACACCAGGCGCATAGTAAAGCTGTTGTGTGGCAACAGTTACTAACCGTGCAGGCGCACGCCGTGCGCCGTAACCGCGAACGGGCAATTAACACCTGGGCATGTCCCGGGGGCCTTGAATCGCTAAGAGGAAGACGATGCGTACCATGAAGGGCGCCGCTCGCCGTAAGGCCAAGCGGCGGATGTTCAAGAAAGCCAAGGGCTACGTCGGCGGACGCCGCCGTCTGTTGCGGACCACGAAGGAAAACCTGCTGCGGGCAGGGGCGTTTGCCTTCCGCGATCGCCGCGTACGCAAGCGGGATTTCCGCAAGCTGTGGATCATTCGCATCAACGCCGCCGCGCGAAACCGCGGGCTGCGCTACAGCGAGTTGATCAACGGCCTCAACAAGGCGAATATCCAGTTGGACCGCAAGTCGCTGGCAGAGATGGCCGTAAATGATCCGGCCGGCTTCGATGCCGTGATCGAGCAGGTCAAGCTGGCTCTGGCCGCGTAGGCGTGTTGCCGCTGAACCCTCGCCGCTTGTTGAGGTGCAGCCGTGGCACTCGCTGAATTCCTGGCCGATCTGGACTCGTTGGAGTCGCAGGCTCTAGCAGCCTTCGCTTCTGCCGCTTCCGGCGATGCGCTGGAAGCTGTGCGCATCGAGTTTCTCGGCGCCAAGAGCGGCCGTCTCAGGGCCGTGCAAAAAGAGCTCGGCCAAGTGCCCTCACCGGAAAAACCGGTGGCGGGCAAACGCTTCAACGACGCCAAGGGAGCGATCGAGACCGCTTTCGAGCAGGCCCTCGCCGCATTGGCAAATGGCCAGACATCGCAGGCCGTCGCCAAGGATTTCGATCCCACCGAGCCGGGCCGGCGCGTGCGGCTAGGCCATCTGCATCCGATTACGCAGACCATCGAAGATCTCAAGGAGATCATGGGGCGGCTGGGTTTCAACGTGGCCGAGGGACCCGAGGTCGAGGATGAGTGGCACAACTTCGAGGCGCTGAACATTCCCGAAAGCCATCCGGCCCGCGATCCGCTGGAGAATTTCTATCTGGCGACGGCCGGCGTTGGAGCGCCGGCCACTTCGCCTCACGGCCATCGCAAGCCGCTGCTGTTGCGCAGCCAGACCAGCACGGTGCAGATTCGCGTGATGGAGAATCGTCCGCCGCCGGTGCGCATCATTTCGCTGGGACGCGTTTATCGCCCTGATACGGCCGACGCCACGCATTACCCGATGTTCCATCAGATTGAGGGCTTGCTGGTTGATCGCCGCGTGACGATGGCCGATCTCAAAAGCGTGCTGCGGCTGTTCGCCATGAGCTTCTTCGGCGGCGAGGTGCATATCCGCTTCCGTCCCAGCTTCTTCCCCTTCACGGAACCCAGCGTGGAGGTGGATATGCAGTGGAAAGACCGCTGGATTGAGATGGGAGGCGCCGGCATGGTCGATCCCAACGTGCTCTCCGCCGTCGGCTACGATCCCGAGGAGTTCACCGGCTTCGCCTTCGGCCTGGGCATCGAACGCGTCTGCATGCGCCGTCACGGCATCGACGACATTCGCGAGTTGTACAAGAACGACGTGCGGTTCCTGCGGCAGTTTTAACACCTGTCCGTGGTCAGTAGTCATTTGTCAGTCGCGGCCACGAACCACTAACCACAGGCCACTGACGAGTAACCATGCTCATTTCCCTCGATTGGCTGAAGCAGTACGTTTCCTTGGACATGCCGGCGGCTGAAGTCGAGCGGCGGTTGATGATGGCCGGCCTCAACCACGAGAGCACCAAAGCGGTGGGCGAGGACCTGTGCATCGATCTGGAAGTGACCAGCAATAGGCCGGATTGTCTGGGGCACATCGGCGTCGCCCGCGAGGCCGCCGTGCTGTTCGGGCGCGAGCTCAAGTTGCCGGCTGCGAATCCGCCGTCAGGGAAGATGCCGGCTTCGCAACTGACCAAGGTGACATTGAGCTGCCCGGAGTTGTGTCCGCGGTTTACGGGCCGTGTGATTCGTGGCGTGAAGATCGGCGCCAGTCCGGCCTGGTTGCGGAAGCGCTTGGAGACGATCGGCATTGCGGCGATTAACAATGTGGTCGACGTGACGAACTATGTGCTGATGGAGTGCGGACAGCCGTTGCATGCCTACGATCTGGCGCGACTGGCGGGTCGCGAGATCATCGTGCGAGATGCGGCTGCGGGCGAGCCGTTCCTGGCCATCAATCATAAGTCGTACACGCTGCAGCCCGGCATGTGTGTCATTGCCGATGCCAGGCGTCCCATCGGTTTGGGCGGCGTGATGGGAGGGGCCGATTCCGAGGTCGGCGCCGGGACGACGGAGCTATTGATCGAAGCGGCCGAATTCGCGCCCAACTCCATCCGCACCACCGCGCGGGCACTCTCCTTGCACAGCGATTCCAGTTATCGCTTTGAACGCAGTATCGATCCCGAGGGGCTCGATTGGGCCAGTCGTCGCTGCTGTGAACTAATTCTGGAGCTGGCCGGCGGCGAATTGGCCGCGGGAGTGATCGATGTAGGCAAGGATCGGACACCGCGGTTGCCCGTGGTGCTGCGATTGGGCCAGATCAAGCGGATCCTGGGAGTCGAAGTTAACGCGGACGAAGTGCGACGCATTCTGACCGCACTGGGCAACCAGGAACGTGCTGCGACCGCGGAACGAATCGAAGTTATTTCGCCTTCGTGGCGGCGCGATCTGACGCGTGAGATCGATTTGATCGAAGAGGTGGCGCGCATTCACGGCTATGAGGCGATCCCCGAAGACGTGCATGTGCCGATGGCCACGAGTGCCCGCTCCGATACGGACCGCGTGCTGGCCAAGATGCGCGTCGCGCTCACCGGCGCGGGCTTCGATGAAGCGTACACTCTGAGCGTGGTCGACGAGGGGCTCTCAGATGCGTTCAGCCCGTGGACGAGCGAGCCGCCGCTGATGGCGCTGACGCCGATTTTGCGCAGAGCAGATCGCCTGCGCCGCAGCCTGGTGCCTAGCTTGCTGGCGGCTCGTCGCACGAACGAATCGTTGGCCAATGCGGAGATCGAGTTGTTCGAGATCGCCCGCGCGTACTTGCCGCGTGCAGAGTCGTTGCCGCAGGAGGAGCAATTGCTGGCGCTCACCAGCGGCGGCGACTTCTTCCATGTCAAAGGGGTGATGGAAACCGTGCTGGCCGCGCTGAGTCCCGCACTGCAGCTCGAGACGCGTCCCGCGCAGTTGCCGCTGCTGTCCGGGCGATCGGCCGAGTTATGGCTCGCGGACGAACGGATCGGCTATCTGGGCGAGTTGAGCAGCGAGGGGCTCAAACGCTTCGAGTTGCGCGGCTCGACAACCGTGGCGGAAGTGAAAGTCTCGGCACTTCACGCTGCGGCGCGGCTAGTGCCCAAGTACGTCCCCTTGCCCGCGCTGCCGGCCACCAGCCGGGACGTGAATATGGTAGTCGAGGAGCGCATTCGGTGGTCAGACCTGGCGGCCACGGTTCGCCAACAGGGGGGCCAGTTCTTGGAAGCGCTGAAGTACGTGGAAACGTATCGTCACCCGCAGCAGCTTGGCCCCGGCAAGAAGAGCCTCCTGATGACGCTGACGTTCCGCAAACCCGAAGGCACGCTAACCAGCGAAGAGGCCGACCAGCTCCGCGACCACATCGTCGCCGCCTGCGGCACAGCGTTGGGCGCACAACTGCGGGCGTGACATGAAACGTCGATTGGGATACTAAGAGGGCCGTATGGCCATCAAACGAGTGCAAAAGAAGCAAGATTGGACTGAGGAAGACCGGGCGCGTCATCAATCAATTCGCAAGGCATTTGCGGACCGCCCGAGCATTGAGGAGCTTATCGCGCGCGGAGATTTGAGTGGACGGCCGATGACGCTCGGGGCCTATCTGAAACTTGGGCAGATGCGCGGTCGGTGGTTCACTTAGCAACCGCTCGATCTTCGATGTGCGAGACCGAATTGTGAACGAACCGCTCGGACGCTCGAATCTTCCAAGCGGAACCTCGCATCATGCTGCTGGGCGTGCGGGTCTTTGACGAGCCTCCCGGATACAGCAATCGCCCCATAACTCCATCGCCACTCGTGATCGGCGGGCAGCGTGACCCATACCGCCGATTCCGAACTCCGCGCTTCGCCTTCCACGGTGAGCAGAAACTGGTCGACAACCCTGTGTGACCCTGGGAACGCATACCCCTTGAGGCAAACATTCTGCCCAAGGTAATCATCCAGTGAGTGGTTTGCAGACTTGGTTGTTTCGGCGAAATCGAGACGAGTGTAGCCTGCGGGCGCTTCCGAGTTGTACAGCCAGGAGTGCCAAGTCGTCGCCCCTGGTGCAATCAAAAGTGACAATACGAAGCCAATTCTCGCGAGGTGGATGCCCCGGTGCTGATACGTGGCGATCCTCCGCGATGCCAGCAATCCCGCCCCCATCCCGATCAATGTCAACGACATAAAGACAGGGAGCAGAAACGAGGCGACCGCCAAGATGGCCGCCGACACTGATATGACAGCCCAGTGCGAAATCGGCGAATAGGTTTCTGCCGTCATTCTGATCTCCACACGCAGATTCTATCATAACCTGCGGGGGATCGGCCAAACTCGGATCCGCCCGGACCCCCGCAAAGGTTCGGCGAGGTCGGTTGACCCCGCCGAACCCAAGGAACTGGAGTACCGGCAATCAGGCCACCAGGCGCAATTCTTCCGTCTGGCCGGTGGCGGCTTTTACGCCGTCGAGGAATTCCTCGAAGATGCGAAGGTCGAGCGCGCTGGCGCTGTCGCCTTCGGGATGGAACTGCGTGCCCAGGGCGAACCAATCGGGCATGTTGCTCTCAATGGCTTCCACCACGCCGTCCGGGCAGCGCGCAGAGACCATGAAACCAGGGGCGACTTCATCGACGGCCATGTGATGCATGCTGTTGACGCGAATCTCGCCTTCGCCGTAGACCCGCTCCATGAGCGTTCCGGGCACGACTTCCAACGCGTGGCGGTGCGCCGGATCCAACGGATCCTTGTGCGGAATGGCCTTGGGCAGGTCTTCCGGAATGTGCAGAAACAGGTTGCCGCCTTGCGAGATGTTGAGCAACTGCATGCCCACGCCAATGGCCATCACCGGCAAGCGGCGGTCGGCGACGGCGTGCATCAGGCGGCGATCGAAATCCTCGCGGCGCTTCTCGAGCATCCGCACGGTGGGATGCAGCATGAAGCCATCGCGGCGCGGGTCCAAGTCAGCGCCGCCGGCCAGCACCACGCCGTCCAGCAGATTGAGAATGCGGTCCAGATCCTCCTCATCGGTGAGTGGGGGAATGATGATCGGAATCCCGCCCGCCTTGGTCACGCAATCGAAGTAGCCGGCACACAGGTAGCTTAACGCCGGAGCGTCCTTCTTGGCGGAGCGATAGTCTGCGTTCAATCCGATCAGCGGCTTGCAACCCTTCATGAGTCACTTCCTTTCAAGACACGTCGTGTGTCCAGAGCGAGAGAACGGGAAACTGGGACTCGTCGCCGCAATGCATCAGGCCTGCCGAAGGCAACTCTGCCAGGCGGGCATACATCGGCACGGTGCCGTAGCTGCGGGGACGAGGGGAAAAGACACCCCGCCGGCTTGTGGGCGACGTGGGTGGCGGGCAGTGCGGGCTGCCCGCAGATTCGGCCGAGGAAAAGAGACCGCGACAGGCGGCCGGCCGAAACGGGACTACGTGCGAGTCGCGGTGGTCATCAACCGTGACGACCATGAGCTTGTGCGGCATCCTGCCGACCCTCCGGGACCGTTCGTGGTCAAACTCCGATGACCGCGGCCATCGGCGGCTTCAACGTTGAAGCCTCCCTCGCGAGTTCACATCCTCGTGATTCGCAAGACGGGGGCAACTTTAGCCGTCCCTTACGAGAACGCAAGCGATTCGCAGTATTTTGTGGTTCGCGGGTCGTGTGGCACCAGATGAGCAACGCCAGCATGCTAGCGAGCCGGATCACTCGAAGACTTCGGCCAGCGCAACGGTCAGGCCGGGCAGCAGGGGAGTTGTATACACGTCCCCGGTCGTCAGCACGCGCTCCGCATAGTCGCGGCGCTTCCAAGTGAGCACCAGAACCTGCTGTTTGAAACGATCGACAATCACATACTCCTTGACGCGGATAGCGTGATACTCGGCCCGTTTGTCGATGTAATCCCGCTCCTGATCCGAGCGGTCCTGGCTCACAAATTCGAAGATCAGATCCGGCACGCGGTGCGGCACCGTTTGGCCGCTCGCCTTGCCGGCGAGATAGATGCAAATATCCGGAATACGATCGTCGTCGGGGGACGTGGCGACCCAACCTTCGACATCAACCTCTTCGACGAGGTCTTGATGCGCGTGCCAATAGCCGCCGAGCTCGCGACGAAACGGGCGAGAGACTTCTCGATGCTCCTGGCCGGCAGGCGACATAACTACCAGCCTTCCTTTCACTCGTTCGTAGGTGAAGGGTTCTTGATAATCGGCCGATGCGAACTCATCTGCGCTAAGGCGGCGCCCCGCATCTGCATGTCCGAGTTTTAGTGCGACAATCGACATGGCAACTCCGCTGCGATCGGGGCTCGGGGGGTTCAGCGATCCTCGCGCAGATTATATCATGGGCACAAATGGAAACGTGATTCATCATGAGGCATCGATGCGACCGCAACTTGGGATGGTGACGGCTCTGCTGTTGTTGTGCGGCGCTCCCAGCTTCGGTCAGGAGCCGCGCGGGTCGCTGGTGATCATTGGCAGCAATCTGCGGCGGGACGAGACGAAGATTTGGGAGCGGATTGTGAAGCTGGCGGGCGGGCCGGGGGCCAAGATCGCCATCTTTCCCACGGCCAGCGAGATTCCCATCGCCGAGGGCCGGCGGGTCACGGCGTTTCTCAAGGAATTTGGGGCCGAGCCGTTTGTTGTGCCCCTGGCAGTCAAAGAGCTGCCGGACGATCCGCGGCGTGTCGTGCATGATCCGGAGTTATGCGGGCGCGTACGCGAAGCCACCGGCATTTATTTCGTCGGCGGCTCTCAGGAGTACATTGTCGATACGCTCCGCGACGCAGAGGGCAAGCACACGCCGCTGCTGGAGGCGGTGTGGGACGTGTATCGGGCCGGGGGCGTGATCGTCGGCTGCAGCGCCGGCGCGGCCATCATGAGCCGCGTGATGTTTCGCGATGCCCCGAACATCCTGCGGACGCTGTTTCACGGGTTGAAGATGGGTAAAGAGATCGACTACGGCCTCGGGTTCTTGAACGAGAACTGGCTGGTCGATCAGCATTGCCTGGTGTGGGGACGCTTCGGCCGCTCGATCGTGTTGATGCGCGGGCAAGACATCAAGCTCGGCATCGGCGTCGATGAGAACACCGCTCTGGTGGTGACCGGCGGCGAGCAATTGGAGGTGCTCGGGTTCCGTGGGGCCGTGCTGATCGACCTGCGCGAAGCCTCCAGCGATCCGCTGGTCAAGGAGTTCAATGTCCAGAACGCGAGGCTGTCTTACCTGGATCGCGGCGATCGTCTGAACCTGCGCACGGTGGCAGTCACGCCATCGCCGGAGAAACTGGCCGAAAAGAAGATCGAACCTTTCGCACTGGATTTCAAGCCCTACTTCGATGAAGTGCTGTTCACCAACGACATTCTGGGGAACAACACCATGCCCGACCTGTTGATGAAGTTGCTGGACGGCACTCGCAACGAAGCCACGGGCTTGGCCTTCTATGGGCACATTGCCCGCGTGCGGCCGACGAAAGGCTTCGAGTTTCGCTTCACCCGGGACAAGCGCAGCGCAGGCTGGTTCACGGAGGCGTTTGGCAACGACAACTACACGGTGCACAACATCCGGCTCGATATTCGCCCTATCTTCGTGCCAGGCCCGCTGTACGAGTAGGAGCAATTTCAGAGTGGGAGCGCGCCGCGAATCTGATTCAGAAGATCCAGGGTTCCGTGCTGCGCGCACCAGTCGTTCACGTAGTTCCAGTCGATTGCACCCGAGTAAGCTGTCAGGACATCAGCCACATCTTCACGGTCTTTCGTTCGCCGACCCTCTTTGCACCACAACAGCTTGGTGACAATGACATCTTCGACGCTCAGCACCGACACGTCACGTCCTAGCATGGGCACTTTGTGACGACGAGCGAACCGCTGTTGGTCGTACACTTCATCGCTCAAGGAGAACAGCTCGATTTTGAAAGCGAGGCTTGTAAGCTCCACAACGTGCCGAGTCGTAGCCGTGATCCCCTCGAACGACACTTGAGGATCAAAACGGAACTCCGGTCCAAGTTGCCTGACAACGTCGTGAACCGATGTCGGACCAAGCTGCACGACAAAGTCGGCATCGTTCGTCGACCGCGCGATTCCATATACGTTGCTCGCGAGGGAACCTACGAGCATGTAGCTCACATGCGACGCGTGCAATGCGTCGATCATCGCCGCCACTGCGTCCTGGCTTGTCACGAACCCTCCTGACGCATTCGCACGGCCTCGAGGCGTTGACGCAGGATGGCGAGCACTTCGGCATCGTCGGCTTCAGGGAACTGCATGCGGATGCCGTCGGACATGATGCGGCATGACAGGTCGAACAGATCGAGACCCGCCAGAAGCTTCTGTTCGGGCGTCATTGCGCGCGCTCGCATCACTTTTTCGCGATAGAGGGCATCGACCAAGTCTGGCGTGGGTCGCATGGCTTAAGTTTAGTGCGCCGCAGCCGTGCGCTCCAGAACGGCTTAGGAAGGCCGTTTCAAGGTGTCGCTCGGCGCCTCATCGATGCCGGTGATCCATGAGGGAAGCCGCTGGGGCTGGCCTTGGCGATCGACGCAGCAGAGCACGAGGTGGGCCTGGCAGAGCAATTCCTGGCCGCGATACAGATGGTAATCGTGCTCGATGCGGGCGGTGGTCAGCCGCGTGACCGTGGTTTGCAATCGCAGAAGATCGTCGTAGCGGGCGGGGCGATGGTAGCGGCACTCGATCTTCACCACCACGATAAACCGCCCGGCGGCCTCCATGTCTTTGTAGCTGTAGCCGTTGGCCCGCAGCAGCTCCGTACGCCCCATCTCGAAATACGTGAAGTAGTTCGAGTGATGCACGTAGCCGCCCGGATCGGTCTCCGGGTAGCGCACGCGAATCTCGATCTCGTGCTGCGTGAGCATGCTGGACGAATCGGACATGTGCTAGTAACGCTGCGCGGCCTGAAGGGGGCGGGCCGAAGGGTTGCCTAGATCGACGGGACTCCAACCGGGATACTCGGGCAACGCCCACAGAGAATCGCCCGGCAACGAATTCACTTGCCACTGGTTCACGCGAATGGTCATGCGCAACTGGGAGGCGGGCCAGTGAATCTCAATCTGGCGCGGCAATGTCACGTCGGTAGCGGCGTCACGGCGATGTTCGCTGGTCAGGGCGCTGGCGATCAGCTCGCCACGCTCGTCGTACAGATGCTGCTCGACCACCCAGGCCCGCGACTCGTCGATCAGGGTGACCTTGGTGAGCTGTCCGTACAAGGTGGGGCGCGGACTCTGAATTCGCAGCCGCCCCGCGCCCACGGGTGCAGGACCTTCGTGCTGCACGTTGGGATCAAAGCTGACGAGCCCCAGCGCTTCGATGAGCCAGGCCGGCTCGACGGGAATGATCTTTCGCAGCGGGCTGGCGCCAAACTGCTCGTGCCGGCAGAAATAGAGCGCGGGCGGTTGATTCCGGCGGACCCAAAACCAGAACAGTTCCTCGTTGCTGCCCAGATCGACTTCCGGACCCGTGAACGAGGTCTCTGCCCGCAGGCGAAACTTCTGCGGGCGATCCAAGGCGACCACGGCGTTGAGCGAGGGAACCAGCGGGCTGGAGATGGTGGCGCTGGTGGTGTAGAGCGATTGCACGCGGCCGCTGTTGTCGTTCACCACGCGCACGACATCGGCCAGCGACGGGGCGTTGGGCAGCGCGCGCGGCACGGGCGCCGTGTACTGGTTCGCGAGGTTCTGGCAACTGGCGCCGCTGGCGGCAAACAACGATCCGGCCAGCAGCAGGGCAGCATAAGGAGCACGAAGGGCAGTGCGAAGCATCGGGCGTCCTTAGTTGGGCTGCGCGTAGAGCAACCTGGTGACTTCCGCTTGAATCTCGTCGGCGCGGCGATCGTCGGGCAGCACCACGCTCACGCGATGCAAGCTTTCATCTCGATGGCAATAGAGCACGAGCGTTTCCTGGCCCGCGCTGTCTGTCTCGGTCTCCTCCAGGCGCAAGATGCGGCGTCGCACGAGCAGCAATGCCACCACATAGCGCACGTCGGCCCGCTCGGGCTGGTCGGCCAGGCCCGCGAAGAACTCCAGCAGCACATCGCTGGGGGCGAGCTGCGCTTTTTTGGCATCGCGCGTGGGCATTTGCGATTTCCACCAACCTAGGGCATCGGGCGGCGGGCCGTTCCAGGCCTCCGCGGCGTAGTCCAAACGCTCCAATGCCGCCCCGCGCGGCAACAGCACGGAATAGAACGCTTCCCCTTCCTGGAGCTCGCGCCCGCTGGTTGCGCAATGCCGCGTGCAGCGTTGGATTTCGTAATCGACCATTGTCATGGTTAGTACGCCGTAAAAAACCGAGACACGGAGCCGCCGGGGGCGACTTTCAATTCCACGCGTTTGAGGCATCGAGGGCAATGCCCTACGTACGCCGTTCCCTCGCGATCTCGATAGATGCGGGCATACACTTCGCAACAGGCAAAGCGAATGCCGATGAACGGACGGGCAGACTCCGGCCTGCCAGCCATCAGTGGTCCTTCGCTGGTAAGGTCCAAGTGCTCGCCGGCCATGTGAGTTAGGTCTAATGCGATCATTGAAAAACCGGCAGAGGGTACGTAGGGCGGCCGTTGCCGGCAAGGGATGTATTGTTGCTGGCGCTGCCAGCAATAAGAGCACTTGAGTCGTCTCAGGCCGAGCGCGCGATCGGAAGCGGGGCCTGACTGCCTGGGATGGCCATCGAGTTCGCGATCGGCGCGATGCGCACTTCGGACCTCTGTGCCGACGATTGATACAGGGCTTCTAACATGGCGATCACTTGCACTGATTGTTCCGGCGGAATGGGCACGGGCGTATCGTCCAGAACGGCCCGCGCGAAATGGCGGATCGCCTCCCGATGCGGCTTCTCCCCGCGGGGCTTCGGGAGTTGCAGATCCCAAGGCTTGCCGGCCGTCTCTCCGAACATCCGGCAATCCGGCCAGAGCAGACCCGCGCGCGTGCCAAACAGTTGCACGCGGTGGAAGTCTCGCTCGGGCTGAAATCCCAGCCAGCTTGCCTCCAGGTGCAGCAGACTGCCGCCTGCCAGGCGAATGGTGCCAACGGCGAAGTCTTCGACATCAATCGCTTGGGCGTCCCAAGATCCCCATTCGGTTCCCAAGTCGCCGCGCTTCACCAGATGATTGTAAGCCGCGCCGCTGGCAGCCAACGGGTCCGGAGCTCCCATCAGCCACCAGGTGAGATCGAGCACATGCACGCCCAGGTCGTACAGCGGCCCGCCACCGCTGTTGGCCTTCACGGTGAAGCCAGGACGGCCCGGCACACGCCGCCGTCGCAGCCACTGGGCGCGGGCATAGTAGACGTGCCCTAGTTCGATGGTCGAAAGAGCCTTCCGGACAGCCACGATGCTGGAATCGAACCGCATTTGCTGGCCGATCATGAGCTTCTTGCCCGTCGAGCGGACCGCCGCCAGCACGGCTTCGGCATCCGCGCGCGACGTGGCCATGGGCTTCTCGCACAACACGTGCTTGCCGGCGTTTAAGGCGGCAATGCACACCTGCGCGTGCAGGGCGCTGGGGCAGCATACGTCGATTACGTTAATCGCCGGATCGTCCAAGAGGCGGCGATAATCGGCTTCAAACCGCGGAATCTGAAAGGCGATGGCCGCTTGCTCAGCGGCCGCCAACGAGGGATCGGCGACACCTACCACCGCCGCTTCGCTCACCAATCGCCACCCGGGAATATGCTGATCGCGGGCAATGCTGCCGGCGCCGACCAGTCCCACGCGAATCTCCGACATTCAAGCCCTCGAGTCTGTTAAACCTGCGGACGCCACATTTTAGTCGAAGCGGGCACTTCTCGGGCAATGCCGAAACACGCGGAGGTGACATCGCAAAGCATGGGTGGATCGCTATAATTCTGGCCAATCTCGGCCGCCGCGCCGCTGGCATGAAGCAAGCTACAGCCCGTGGGAAAGGAATTCGCACATGATGAAGTACGTGGTGGAGTTCATTGGCACGTTTTTTCTGGTTGCCACCGTTGGCTTCACCGTCATGAAACCGGATGCCGGGGCGATGGCCCCGTTGGCCATCGGTTCCGTGCTAATGGTGATGGTCTTTGCCGGCGGGCACGTTTCCGGGGCTCATTACAATCCCGCGGTCACGCTGGCCGTGTACTTGCGCGGCAAGTGCCCGATGTCCGATGTGATTCCCTACATCGGAGCGCAGGTGGCCGCTGCGGTGGTGGCCGGCTTCCTGGTGCTGTTCATGAAGGGCAACCCCGCGGCAACGCCGGGCAGCCCCGATATCATCAAGGCGCTCTTGGCCGAGTTCCTGTACACGTTCGCCCTGTGCTATGTGGTCTTAAATGTGGCCACCTCCAAGGGCACCACGGGCAACTCCTTTTACGGGCTGGCGATTGGCTTTACCGTACTGGCCGGCGCCTATTCCGTGGGGAACATTTCCGGCGGCGCGTTCAATCCGGCCGTGGCCGTCGGCATTACCGTGATGGGCCTCTCGGCAATCGCCAACATCTGGATTTTCCTCGTCGCCAACTTCGCCGCCGGCGCCGCCGCGGCCCTGGTCTTCAAAGCCATCAATCCGACGGATAAATAACAACGACCCGCGAGAATGCTAGAGGCAGTGTTCTCGCCACCGGCCGGGCTTGTCCCTCCGGAGCGGTGTT
>JBGTDH010000628.1:0-3938 GCA_041748435.1 Pirellulales bacterium | reverse complement strand
CAACGCGGCCAAGCGAAAGCCAGAGATCGAACGAGGCTTCATAACAAGTCCTTTGTGGAATGGCTTCATTCTTTCACCGTCACCACGATCGATTCAATCGTTGCAAACCCCGACTTCTTGAAGGGCCGCGGCATCGGTTGGGCGTGGCCGTGTTCGTCGATCGTGCGGCAGCGGAAAGTGTACTCGCCCGCGGACAGACCCGGCAGCGCGGCCGCCCAATGCGCGTTAGCCAGCCGCAGCGGCCAGGTCTTGGGCGCGCCGGCCGCATCGAAGCCGTGCGTCCCAGGGGGAATCTTGCCGTCGTCCAGAGCGCCCCACTGCTGGGGAGCGGGGAGCAATTCCACATCGACCCAGGGTGCGGTGGTGAAGTACGGATCTTTCTCGGGCCGCGGCGTGGCATTCGATTCGATCGATACCTGCACTTTGGACAGTCCGGAAACGCCGACCTGCGCATAGCCCGATACGGGAATCGGCTGGCCGGCCCCGATTTCGCGCGGGATCGAGAGCGTCGCGGCGAACGTCTTCAGCGGACTGTCCACGTCGTTGTTCGCTTCGGCGTAGGTGTCGTTCGCGTGGGCCAGATTCGTCAGCACGACGTGCGTCAGCCACTTGATCGATTTGAACCCGTAGCCTTCGGGCACGACGATTCGCACCGGGCCGCCGCGCTCGGCGTCGAGCCATTGCCCATTCAGCTTGTAACACAGAATCACCGGCGGCAGATCGAACGGGTCTTCCAGCACACGGCCGATCGGCAGCGAACTGCGAAACATCTGCTTGGGATCGTCGTTGTGGTAGCCGTAGTAATAGACGCGCCGCAGGTTCTCACGCGGCTGCGTCAGCCACACGACTTCGCGCAGCGGCACCCCTTCCCACAGCCCCATTCCCAGCGGGCAGCCGAGATTCAGGCAGGTCATCACCTTGGCAAACCGCACCGCATGCCGCTGGCCCAGCTCGAGCAAGGCCGCAAAATCGAGCGCTGTCCCCGCTTCCTTGGTCAACGGCTGGCCGAGCCTCGCAGGATGGTCGGGATCGGAAACGACTTCCAGCCGCCACGTCTCGCGCGTCAGTCCCACTTCGTGCTTCTTCTCCTCGGGCAAGGAGTGCGGGAGCGGCTTGCCGCGCGAGACATCGCGAAAGTTTTCCGTCGGCGTGAAGTACGGCTCACGCCAGGCGCCCGCCTTATCCGGCTTGACCTTTTTCACCGGCGCTGCCGCGTCCTGCTCCGCCCCGAAGGCCCGCTTCGCCGCGGGGACGGCCGCGACTGCCAGCACGCCAGCCTGCAAGAAAAAACGCCGCGTAAGTTGAACATGCATAAGTCGCTCCTCAATAAAGTCGAGCTGCACCGCGCGCCCTGGGGTGCTTCACACTCGCAGTATATCTCAATCAAGCGCGACCTGGGTTTGCATTGACCAGGCGATCTGGCGACGAATTGCTTGGATGTTCTCTGCCGGCGCGATATCCTGTATCCAGTGTCGAAAAATCGTCAGCCTGGACTGCTCGCCGGCGATTGTCATGTCGGACACGTTCGATCCCTATCGCGAATGGTTGAAGATCTCGGACCCGCAACGGCCGCCGAATCACTACGTACTACTTGGTTTGACGCTGTATGAAAAAGATCGCGACCGGGTGTGGGATCTTTCGCTGGGCTTGATGGGCCGCGTGCTGGAGTTCGATCCGGGGCTCCATTGTGAAGACGCCCGCCGCATCTTCGATGAATTGGAAGCCGCGCGGGATTGCCTGTGCGATCCCATCAAGAAAGAAACCTACGACGCGAGCCTGCGTGCAACACGCTCGGCCCCGCCGCCCACGACGGCAGCGAGGAAATCATGGAGCAGCCTGGCCGCCGCTACGCGGGGCTCTTCCGTCCTGCACGCGGCCGACCAGCACGCCGGCGCTGCGACCCTGGCCTCCGACGATTCCGATTCCGCCATCGGACGCAGAGCCACTGAACCTCGGCGTCCGGCCACCCACGCCAGGCACGCGACAACCTCGCGCTGGCATTGGGACGAACATCAGCAGCGCCGTGCCGCCATTGCTCTGGGCGGCATCTTGATCGCATTGCTCCTCGCTTACTTCGCGCTGCGGGAGCCCCCTGAGCACGATCCCGTGCCAGACCTCGTCGATCAACTCGAGCATACAGACCCACAACTGCGGATGACGGCTGCCCGCACCCTGCGTAAGCTCGGGGTCCGCGCTAGCGACGCCGTGCCCTCCATGGTCCAGCGCTTGAGCATCGAGACCAACGACGACGTGCGGGCCGCGATCGCCGAAGCCCTGCGCGAATCCGGCCCCGCCGTCACCGCCTTCCGCCGCGATCTGGAAGCCATCAAGCTCCGCGAAACCCACCCCGGCGTCATCCAGATCATCAACGAACTCAACGGCAAGTGACTTGGCCCAGCCCCGGCGGCTCGTCGGGAAAGCCCATGCCTCACTGCACCGTTTCAGGGTCGGGGCGCAAGTTAGTTGACCACGGCCAGCGAGGGGTATAGCTTGATGCCCGTCAAGGCATCCCTCGCGTTCGTTGGAGAATCATCGTGTCTGCTACCCCTGACGAAGTGTGTGAATGGTGCCGAGAGTACGACCTCAGCCATGCTCGCAACCACGTACCGCCGAGAGCTCCTGCGGCCCACCAATCACAGGCGCTTGGGAAGCTCGACGGCTGGTATGCTGCACGCGATGCCGGCGAGCGGGGAGCGATTCTCGTGTTGCCGACGGGTGGCGGGAAGACTTTCACGGCCGTTATTTTTCTGTGCCGCCATCCGGTTTCACGCGGCTACAAGGTGCTTTGGCTTGCCCATACCCATCACTTGCTGGAGCAGGCATTCAATGCCTTCGAGCAATCCGTGCCGGTAGTGCAGGAACCTCGCACACGCCTCCAAATTCGCGTGGTTTCCGGAGCGACCGGGCATTTTCCAGTGCATACGATTAGCACATGTGATGACGTTCTTATCTGCTCACTTCAAGCGGCCAGTCGAGCATTGCAATGCCAGCACGAGCAATTCGTGGCCTTCTTGCAGGCGGCCGGCGATGACCTGTTCGTGGTTTTCGATGAAGCGCACCACTCGCCTGCTCCAAGTTATCGGAGACTTCTTACCGATTTGCGGAAAGGGGCGTCGCGAATGTGTCTGCTGGGCCTCACGGCAACTCCGGTGTACCACGACGAGCGCAAATCCGGTTGGCTGGCCAAGCTTTATCCGCAAAACATTGTGGCCCAGGCGGACCCGCGGAGCCTGATGGCCGCGGGTGTTCTTAGTCGTCCGGAAATCGAGGAGGTGCGCACCAAGTTCGAGCCCGAGTTTGATGAACGCGAGTGCCGCAAATGGGCGTCCACGTATCGCGATCTCCCCGAGGACATCATTCAGCACTTGGCGGCGAATCGCAATCGCAATGACTACATCGTAGCGCATTATCTCGAGAATCGCGAGCGTTTCGGACGGACAATCGTCTTCGCAGATCGGTGGCACCAGTGTGACTACTTGCGAGAAGCGTTGGTAAAAGCCGGCGTTCGTGCCGACGTGGTTTACTCGCATGTCGATGCTGATCCTGGGAGCGCCGATGCTCGTCGGAACCGCAAGTCGGACGAAAACTCCGCCGTCCTTCGCGCGTTCCGTGCAGGAGAACTCGATGTGCTCTTGAACGTGCGCATGTTGACCGAGGGGACGGACGTCCCGGACGTGCAAACGGTTTTCTTGACGCGGCAAACGACCAGCCAGGTCTTGTTGACCCAAATGGTAGGCAGAGCCCTTCGAGGTCCGGCGTTCGGAGGCACCGAAAAGGCTTACATCGTCTCCTTCATCGATAATTGGAAGCAGTGCATCAAGTGGGCAAGCTACGATCAACTCAAGTCGGGCGGAACTGAAGACGGAACACCGGACCATCGAAGCAGGCCGCCGCTGCAACTCATCTCGATTGAGTTGATTCGGCGGCTCTCGCGCGAG
>JBGTDH010000627.1:0-5291 GCA_041748435.1 Pirellulales bacterium | reverse complement strand
CCGGCGGCAGCGGCCGCGAAGTCAGCCGTCTGTGCGATCTGGCCTACGATCGCCTCCGCGTGGGCGGCCGGCTGGTGGCCAATGTCGGCAGTGTCGAGAACCTGGCCGACGTGCATGCCACGTTGCATCGCCGCGCCGGCGATGTGAAGGTCTGGATGATCAACGTGGCCCGCGGCACGTACCAACTGGAACGCGTGCGGTTCGACGCCCTCAGCCCCACGTTCCTGCTGGCGGTGGTGAAGCGATAATGCAACACCTTGATGTCATCGCCGTGGGCGCCCATCCGGACGATGTGGAAATCGCTTGCGGCGGCACGCTCGCCAAGCTCGTCAAGCAGGGGTATCGCGTGGGCATCGTCGATTTGACCGATGGAGAGCCGACGCCGCTTTCCCCCGGTCCCGAGGTGCGATTAGAGGAAGCGCGGCAGGCGGCCGAGATTCTGGGCGTGCATCATCGCGTGCAGTTGAATCTTCCCAATCGCCGGCTGTTCGATTCGTTCGAGGCCCGCGTGGCATTGGCCAAGGAGTTTCGCCGGCATCGCCCGCGGCTGGTGTTGGGCTTTGGCGAGAAGACGCCGTTGGCCTCGCCCGACCATTGGCAGGCCATGCAGATCACCGATGCGGCCGTGTTCTACTCGCGGCTCACGAAGTGGGACACGCACTTCGAGGAGCTTATCGTTCACACCGTTCCCGCACAGCTCTACTACTCGCTCTCGTTCATGTCGCTGGAGCCGCAGCCGGCCGCGGGCCAGTTGGTCGTCGATATCAGCGAGGAGTTGGAAACGAAACTGGCCGCCGTGCGTTGTTATCAGACGCAGTTCCCTCCCGCCAAGCAGCAAGTCTTCGACCGCATCCGCGCCTTGAATCAGGTGTACGGCCTCTCCGCCGGCTACCAAGCCGGCGAACTGTTTGCCAGCCCACGCACCTTGGGAACACGAAACCTGATGCAGTTCTTGTTCGGGTGATGTGTCTCATGCGGAGTTCGCCACCGTGTCCGATCATGACCAACGCTTCAAGGCCCTGCTGCAAGAGTTCCTTCTCGAGTTCTTCGAGCTGTTCTTCCCCGAATGGGCTCGGCAGTTTGATTTTTCACGCGTGGAGTGGCTGGACAAGGAAGTCTTTCCCGATCCCCCCGAGGGCAAACGCTTATCGGTAGATTTGATTGCCAAGTTGCCGACCGTAGCGCCCTCGGAGGCTTCCTGGGCAGGGGAGACCTGGCTGTCGCTGATTCACGTGGAGGTGGAATCGGCGGATTCCGTGGCGCCGTTTCGCCGGCGGATGCATCGCTACTACACCCACCTGCGCGATCGGCATCAGCTTCCCCTCTTGCCCGTTGCGGTATACCTTCGGGTGGGTCTGGATGGCATCGCGATCGACGAGTACACAGAAGTGTTTGGGGCGCTGGAGGTGTTGAAATTCAAGTTCCTCTATGTGGGACTTCCGGCACTGGATGGCGTAGAATACCTGCAACGTCCGAGTGATCTGGCCGTGGCGCTGGCGGCGTTGATGCGGTTGCCAAGGAACGAGTTGGCCCGAATCAAGGCCGAAGCGCTGTTGCGGCTGGCGCGTAGTGCGCAAAGCGAGCAGCGCAAGTTCTTGTTGGCCGAGTGCGTGCAAGCTTACCTTAATCTGTCGGAACTTCCGGCTCAGCTGGAATTCGAGCAGTTGTTAAACGAGCAGACCTTTTCCGAGGTAAAGACCATGGCCGTTACCTGGTTTGAGCAAGGCGTTGAGCAAGGCCTTGAGAAGGGCATCGAGAAGGGCATCGAGAAGGGCATCGAGAAGGGCCTCGAGAAGGGCAAGGCGGAAGGCTTGCAACTTGGCCGCGATCGGGGCCGGCGGGAACTGCTTGCCTTGCAGCTTGAGGTGAAATTTGGCGCTCTTAGCCCCAAAGTCCAGGATCGATTGACGCAATGGCCTGCATCAAAACTAGATGAACTGGCGCGTCAGATGGTGCGAGCACAGTCGCTCGAAGAACTCGGCCTCAATTGACGCCACGATGCTTCTCGTTTGGCAGCCCTCTCAGCCTTCTGGCTGCGATTGAAAAAAGGGCCGCATCCTGGTTTACTGGCAGTTTCTGCCTAATTCACCGCCCTCGGGCAGGTCGTGGTTCGCGACACCGACCGCCGTGCACGACGGACGACCAATAATGCACAACGGACCCTCTTGCCCGCATGTTTCAACACGTTGCCACCAATGTTCGCTTCCCGCAGCTCGAAGCTGAGATCGGCCGCTTCTGGGCCGAGCAGAAGATCTTCGATAAGTCGCTCCGACAACGGGAGGGCAGCCCGGAGTTCGTGTTCTACGAGGGTCCGCCCACCGCCAACGGCATGCCGCACCCCGGCCACTGCCTGACGCGGGCCATCAAGGACCTCTTTCCCCGCTACCGCACCATGCGAGGCTATCACTGTGCCCGCAAGGCGGGGAGGGACACGCACGGCCTGCCGGTGGAGGTGGAAGTTTGCAAGGAGCTGGGCATCCACAGTAAGGAAGAGATCGAGGCCTACGGCATCGAGAAGTTCATTCACAAGTGCGTCCAGAGCGTGTGGCGCTACATGCGCGAGTGGGAGAAGCTCACCGAACGTCTCGGCTTCTGGATCCACCTCGATCAGGCCTACGTCACCTACCATCAGACCTATGTCGAAAGCGTCTGGTGGAGCCTCAAGAACCTGTTCGACCGCGGGCTGCTCTATCAGGGCCACAAAATCGTCTGGTGGTGGGCTCAAGGGGGCACGGCGCTCTCCGCGGGCGAAGTCGGCCAAGGCTACCGCGAAGTGGCCGACCCCAGCGTGTACGTGCGCTTTCCGCTGGTTGATCCGCCGGCCAATCTCCAAGACGCCGACCTTCTTGTCTGGACCACCACGCCGTGGACATTGCCAAGCAATCAGTTCGCAGCCGTGCATCCGGAGTTGGAATACTCCCTCGTGCGCGACGAGACGCTCGGCCGAAGGCTGATCATTGCCACGGCGCTTATGGAGACGATCGCCACAAAGGCCGGACGGGCGCTCAAGCCGGAGGGTACCGTTCGCGGCAGCGAGTTACTCGGCCTGCACTACGAACCGCCCTTCGACTACTACGCCAAGACGCTCGCCAACCAGCGCGGCCAACTGCAGGCCGGCGGCCAGGAACAACTTTACTGGCGCGTCGTGGCGGCTGATTTCGTCACCATCGACAGCGGCACGGGCGTGGTCCATCAGGCGCCGGCTTTCGGCGAAGTCGATTACGACGTGCTGCTGCGTGAACGCGCTCGCTTCGTCGACGGGCAGGGCCCCGAGCTGCTCTGCGCCGTGGCCCCGGATGGCAAGTTCACCGCCGAGGCGGGTGAGTTCGCCGGTCGCTGGGTTAAGGAAGCAGACAAAGACATGGCTCGCAACCTGCGGCAGCGTGGGCTGCTCTACCATCAGGAGCAATACCTGCACGAGTATCCGTTCTGCTGGCGGGCCGATCAGGATCCGCTGATCCAGTATCCGCGGCAGAGCTGGTTTATTCGCACGACGCAGTTCAAGGACGCGATGCTGGCGAACAATGCCCAGATCAACTGGCTGCCAGAACACATCAGGCAAGGACGGTTCGGCAATTTTCTGGAGTCCAACGTCGATTGGGCTCTCAGCCGGGAACGCTACTGGGGCACGCCCCTGCCGATCTGGGTCTGCGAGGAGACCGGCTTCATGGAAGCCGTGGCCAGTTACGACGAGCTTTTAGAAAAGCCCGGAGTTGCCGGCACGGAGGTCTGGGCAGCGGCGAAGAAAGCCAACCCCGAGCTGACTGATCATTTGAGGGTTCACAAACCGTACATTGACGCCATCACGTATGACTCGCCGAAAGCCAAGGGAAAGAGGATGCGGCGCGTGTCCGAGGTCATTGATTGCTGGTACGACTCCGGCGCGATGCCGTTTGCACAATGGGGTTATCCGAATCAGCCCGGATCGGAGGATCAGCTCAAGAGAAACTTTCCGGCCGATTTTATTAGCGAGGCACTCGATCAGACGCGCGGTTGGTTCTATAGCCAGTTGGCGATCAGCACGCTGTTGTTTGGGGAAGGGAATTGCAAATTGCAAATTGCAAATTGCAAATTGCAAATTGACGAGGATGTCGCTCCAAGCCAGTCCCTCCCCCATCCCTTTCGCAACTGCATTGTGCTGGGGCTGATGCTGGGCGAGGACGGCGGGAAGATGTCCAAGCAGAAGCGGAATTACCGCGAGCCGACGGAGATCTTCGATCGCTACGGGGCCGACGCCCTACGGTGGTACTTCTTCGCCAACCAGCCGCCGTGGACGAGCATCCGTTACAGCGAGCAGGCCATCAAGGACTCGATCCCCGAGTTCCTGCTGCGGTTGTGGAACGTGTACAGCTTCTTCGTGATCTACGCCACGATCGATGGCTTCGATCCCGCGGCGCTCCTACTCGGCGACGTGGGCCAGCTTGATTCCTTCACTACGGCCAAGACATTTCGACCATCGAGCGCCCGCAGCGAGTTAGATCGCTGGATCACGAGTGAATTGAATCGCACGGCAGCGATGGTTACGCAGCGAATGGACGCCTACGACAACTACGGCGCCTGCCAAGCGATTACGGCGTTTGTCGATGCCCTTTCCAACTGGTACGTGCGCCGCAGCCGCGATCGCTTCTGGAGCGATCAGCACACAACCGAGAAGCAGGACGCGTACTGGACGCTGTATGAGTGCCTGATCACCACCAGCAAGCTGATTGCCCCGTTCGTGCCGTACCTGGCGGAAGCCATGTGGCAGAATCTGGCCCGCGCGCCGTTTGGCGAGCGGGCCGTCGAAAGCGTGCATCTGTGCGATTTTCCGACCGGCGATGCGGCTGCGGTCGATGCGGCCCTGTCCGAGCGGATGAGCCTGGTGCGGGACATCGTCTCGTTGGGGCGTTCGGCGCGGATGGATTCCAAGCTTAAGGTGCGGCAGCCGCTGTCGAAGGTGGAGGTGGTGCTTACCGACCGCACACATCAGGCTTGGTTGGAGGAGCACAACGCCCTGGTATGCGAGGAGTTGAACGTCAAGCAAGTGGAGTTCCCGCCCAAGGCCGATCAGTATGTGAGCTACACCGTGCTTCCCGATCTTAAGCGGTTGGGACCCAAGCTGGGCAAGCGGCTGCCCGAGCTCAAAAAGAAACTGGCCGAAGTCGATGCCGCGCTGCTTCTCGATCAGTTGAGCACCTCCGGCAGCGTGACCTTGCCGCTGGCCGAGGGCGCCGTCACGCTCGATAGCCAGGATCTGCAAGTGCGGCTGCAAGCCAGGCCCGGCTGGGCCGCCGCACACGCGCCGTGCGGCG